>JAIRYU010000043.1 GCA_031267545.1 Holosporales bacterium
GCTCTTGAAAAGCCACATAACGGATAGTGATACAACTTACGCATCGCGCGGCGCTTAATTATATCTGGGTTATATCGCGTTGTTTTGCCTGGAGCGTCACATCGATTTTCTTTGAAAACTTGTTAGTTAGATCCTGGACACAATCTGATAGTTTTTTCATTTCATCCTCTCCAATTTCATCGTTCTTTTCCAAAGACTTCACAAAATCCATGGCGTCTCTACGTATGTTTCTGATGGCAACTTTCGCATCCTCGGCATACTTCCCGGCGAGCTTTGAAAGCTCCTGTCTCCTCTCGTCTGAAAGCGGGGGAATCGGCACCTTTATAACCTGCCCCTCCGTGATCGGATTCAAATTTGCTCCGCACTCCCTTATAGCTTTCTCGACGCCTTTTACAAGACCTTTGTCCCATACGCTAACAGTCAGCATCCGCGGATCGGGAGACGATACGGCGCCAATCTGGTTAATTGGCATCATGGAATTGTAAGCCTCAACCTTGATTGGCTCAAGCAAAGTAGACGTAGCGCGTCCCGCTCTTATGCCGGATAACTCCTTCGCGAACGCCTCAACAGACAACTCCATTTTATGCTCAAATTGCTGTAGTCTCGAATCCAAACTCATAGAACCAAAAAGAACTCCGACAGGTCTTTAACTTACAAGCGTAGTGTACCAAAAACTCCGCTCATAGCAAACCTAACAAAACGCCGTTACGCCCCTTCTATGATTACGAACGCAGACGCATACTCTCTTTCATCGCTTACGGACGCCGACACAGAGAATTCTCGCGCCTTCTTCAAGACATTCCTTAGCGCGCCGCCATTAAGCGCAACAATCGGCTTTCCATTGGAATCGTGAGTGATCTCCATGTCGCGCCAACGAATACCGTCAGTGTCGGAGATAGCCTTGATGGTCGCCTCCTTTAGGGCAAACATTTTGGCGAACGAGGATGCGTAATCAGAACGAGAGTCGCAAAACTCAACTTCATCTTCCGTAAATATTTTAGCCCTAAATCGAATTGGGAACCTGGAGATCAGGTGGCTTACCCTAGGAATTCTCAGAATATCTATCCCAACCCCAATGATCACCGCCCTAGTTCTGTTCCCTATTTTATTACGAATGGCAACAGTGCCAAGATCCTGGCTCGCTTAATGGCCTTCGCAACTTCCCGCTGCTTCTTAACGGACTGCGACCTTATTCTGCTAGGAATTATCTTGCCGCGCTCCGATATAAACCTGGAAAGAGTCCTTATATCCTTATAGTCCACAACTTCCAGCATACGGACATTCTGCTTCTCTTCTTCGCCTTTTTTCCCAGTTTCCATGATTATTTCCTTCATTGTTGCACTCTCCCACGATCTCCTGAACGTGACTCTCTGGTGTTTCTGCGCATTAACGCAGAAGGATTGTTGTCCAGGACGTCAACCCTTACAACCAGGAACCTGATTATGTCCTCGTTAAGCGTCAACCTTCTCTCAAGCTCGGCAACTCCCTCCTGAGACAAAGCGACATTCAATAAGACATAATGTCCGCTCTTGTTTTTCTTGATTGGATACGCTAGGTACCGGAGTCCGCAGAACTCGGTTTTTGTAATCTCCCCCCCATACTCCTTCACTGTCGCTATCACGGACTCGGTCACCGCTCCAACATGGCTCGACGACGCGTCCGCTCTTACAATGAACACCACTTCATAAAATCTCATTACGGTTCTCCTTCCGGTTGATCGCTGAATTGCAGCAAACAGCCCACAGCGCTTCTACATCGCCGAGAGCAAGGCACTGATGGAGTCTATCACGTAGCCGCGTAAACGGAAAGAAATTTTGTTACTATCAAAAAATTTGTCGAGCTTTAGCGGCGCTACTTTTGGAATTACGCCAACATTATTAACGGAAATCGGTCCCAGCCTCGAGGCTTTCAGGCCGCGCGGCGCCGAGGATTACTGGGGAAGCTTAGCGGACAGAGCACCCGCCTTCTAGTAACTTCTAAACGATACGTCGGCGCCAGTTAGAGCCGGCGCCACAAATTTTAAAATCAGCTATCCTATTTTTTTGATTCCTCTACCGGCTTTGCCTCTTCCACAGGCGCGGGAACGTCAGTAGCGCTCTTGTTTAGCGTTTCGGTGGCTTCCTTCGACTCCTTACCGGCCTTTCTTGACCCCTTTTTCAGTGGTTTCTTCTCCTTTTTTTCACCATCGGCCTCTCCGCCAGCGTCACCGTCCGTCACTGCAGCCGGAGCATCTGCCGTAACCTCGGCTGGCCCTCCCGTCGCCGCGGCCTCGTCGTCAGCGCGCGCTCCTCCAACCAAGCTTGCTCCTGCAAGTAATACAGCAGTCAACATAAATACTTTCTTCATTTTTTAGCTCCAAATCACCACGCCACGGTTGCGCGCACGCAACCCTTTACTCACATTCTAGCTCATACGGCGGAGTTACGATACAGCGGAGATTTGGATAAATTCTTAACGGCTCAATGATAAGTTGCAAAAATATCACGACCGCGGCAGGCGGTATAACTATAAGGTTCGTCATTCTAAATCTCCCGTATGCTGTCTACAATTGGTTTGTATCGGAGAGACTCATTGCATCTAACCGCTGTATAGTGAGATAATCCATTTGTTACATGAATCTCCGGTTCAGTTTTATGGCCGTAAAACAAAACGAAAACTTTAAGATTATTGCCAAAAATAAGAGATCAAGATTTGATTATGAGATTATTGAATCGTTGGAGGTTGGAATAATACTTACAGGATCTGAAGTGAAGTCTGTTCGCAGCGGGAAGATAAGCATCAACGAATCGTTCATAGGAGGTTCGCAAGGATCTGAAGATCTGTTCTTATTCAACGCCGATATTCCGGCATATAGGCAAGCGAGCTATAATAATCACGAACCTAGGCGGCCGAGAATATTGCTATTACATAGAGCTCAAAAGATTAAATTTTTAAATGCGACCCGGGTAAAGGGATTCACGATAACGCCGCTTACTGCGTATTTTAATCATAAGGGGATTTTCAAGCTTAGCATAGCCCTAGCTAAAGGAAAGAATGTTGTCGATAAACGGGAGACTATCAAACGGCGCGACTGGACAATCGAAAAGGCAAGAGTCCTCAGGAACTTCAACAAGAGCAAGTAATCAAATGAGAGTAAAGCTCACGATCGAATATGATGGCGGACGCTTTTATGGATGGCAAAAGCAGAAGGATCGCGTTTCCGTGCAGGAGACGATAGAGCGCGCGATATCAAAGCTATTCAACGAAACAGAAACGATTGAATTGTACGGGGCAGGTCGCACGGATACTGGAGTTCACGCAACCGGACAAGTAGCGCATTTCGATATAACAAGCGATAAACTTATTGATCAATGGACGTCGCGCATTAGGAAGCTGCCGATCGCCATAAACAGTTACCTTATCGATTCCGGAGCAGTCATTGTATCCGCAGAGGCTGTTCAATCTGATTTTCATGCTAGGGCGTCTGCAATTATGAGACATTACGTATATCTTATTTTTAACCGTAGCGCTAAGTCCGTTATATACGAAACCAGGACATGGCATGTTTCCCGCAGTTTAGATTATTCTACTATGAACGAAGCCGCTCAACTGTTCGTTGGCGCCAATGATTTGAATTCGTTTCGGTCTGCGCATTGCTCCGCGCTAAATCCCGTCAGAACCATATCTGCCATCGGCGTACAGAGGGATGGCGACTTTGTACGCATAAACGTTATGGCGAAATCATTCCTACATAACCAGGTGCGCATTATGGTTGGGACGCTCGCGCAAATTGGCCTCGGGAAATACGGGGCAGAACATATCAGAAAGCTGCTCGATGCAAAGGACAGAACCCTTGCCGGGCCCACGGCCCCGCCTCACGGATTATATCTTGTAATGGTGCAATACTGAGCGCAGACACGAGAGCCGCCGTAATTGTACACGAAAGCTCCAATGCTTCGCTTGCGAAGAGAATCGCTAGAAATATGGCGGCGAATTCAGTTGAGGTTAGGTTCGCCGGATTTCCAAATGGCGAGGTCAAAATTATCGGCGATCGTATAGAGGCAAAGAGCGCGGTGGCGGTATTTCCGAAGATACGCGATATCAATAAGCAGCTAATCGAATTTATGCTGATGTGCGGTTTATGCGAAGATTGCGCCGCGATCTTCGCAGTGATTCCTTACATTCCATACTCCCGCCAAAACGATTCGAAAGCCCGCGCCATGGTCTCAAAAATTCTCGGTATGTGTCGAGTAAAATCGGTGATTACCGTCGACATTCACAATCGCAAAACTTTTGAAAAACATGACGTCATCAACATACTTCCTCATGAAATTTTCGCGGATACGATGAGCGCCGATATTAGCGGAGATCAATCTAATCAGATTATTGTCGCTCCAGACATTGGAGCAATTTACAGGGCCAAGAAATTTGCGAATGCGTACTGCATGGATATGGCGGTCATCGACAAAAACGCGAGATCAATAGATCGCGCCTCAGCTGTGGCAAATAAGAGATGTATCATCGTGGATGACATAATTGATAGCGGCCGCACAATCAAGATTGCCGCGGACATACTTTGTAGTTGCAACGCCGCGTCGCTGTCGGCGCTCGTATCGCACGGGTTCTTCTCGCCGGATAGCAATGGCGAGTCCCTGTCGTTTCCACAACTTGACGCTCTGTACGTTTCAGAAAGCTTCGAGGTTTTTGGACGGATTACACATGAACATCTGACGATAGCGCCGCTGGATCGCGCCATATCCTCCGCGCTGGCGCAGCGCTGTGAATCTACGTCGCTTGATAAGAGCGCTTCAAATCCCCTACAATATGATACTTGCTATGTAGATCCGTAGCTTGAAACCTACTATATATCGCCATTCCGTACGTTATTTTTTGTGAAAGCTCCAATTATAAAGAATTTTGAAAGAAATTTAACGCATAATACTTGCGCTGCTATATGTAACTGAAGTACGTTATTTGGACGTGTAACAGACTGTGAACTCGGAGGGTGAAATGAAGATATTTAATGTCGCGGCAGCCGTGACTATGCTGGGTATGATAGGTATGTCTGAGCTACAGGCAGCCGCCGGAGCAAATTCTCGACGCGCGAGGAGGTATACGTTTTGCTTAGTTCCAGGCCTCTTTTCCACTGTAAGCGCGCCTGCGCCTGCGCACGAAAAGCGAGGCGGCAAATCAGCCATATTCAATCCCAATCCCAATGCGACGGCGCTGGCGCCAGTGGGCGCTCGCGTACCTCCGCCGCCACGCCATAACCCGCTAGGCTCCGCGTTCTTCGAATGTCGAGATATAGAGGATTTACGACAGAACGAACGCTTCAAAGGAATCAACGAAATAATTCATGCGGCTTTAGGGCGCCCTTTTACGGCTAACGACAGCAGGTGGATCGTTGACCTCGCGGTTGATCCGTTAGCGTGGCGTAGCAAACACGAATACTCGCCGCGAATCAAAAAAACCATAGAAGAAGCGGAAATTCGGGTAATGGCTTACGAGCGCGCGGTCGCTGGCTTCAGAGAACGCCTTGCTAATGAGCACAGATTACTACTAGCGAAAATCAAGGCCCATAAAATGCGGGCCGTAGCGCCAGCCATCATAATGTGCGAGGGAAAAAGTCGGCGCGATAGCTATGGCAAAACAAATGGAGACGCAATTAGAGCCGGTTGGAGCATTGCAGGGCAGATTTATATTACGCATATAGCTGAGCTGGTTGATAAGGTAGAAGACTTTGGTCTAGATGGCGCGCTGGCGGATTATGTTAATCGCATAGACGTCCCCGCGCGTGTGGCAGATGTAGCAGCGGCTATTCGTAGTAACGCCGATAAGGAGGCCAATAGAATCAGAGCGGAGCGCGCGCTTATGATTTACCTCGCTCATTATGTTAAACCAATCCTTCCATTGTTACTAAGAATAAAGATCGCTATAGATAGGGCTATGTGTGGCAATCCGGAATTCGACCAGTAAACGCATCGAGAATAAATGGGGGAATCATAATTATATTCTCCCATTTTCAACAGCGTCCATAGGTTTTAGAAATGGGTCTAGTAAAAAGTACTCTGGAATTTCTGCCCGCTGCTTTATAAGCTCTCCAGATCTCAGTGTAAACGAAATCTCATATGCGTGCAAACAGAGGCGTTTGTACCCGGATCCTCCGTACTTTTTATCTCCCACTATTGGGCAATTCACAGAGGCCAAATGAACGCGAATCTGGTGTGTGCGTCCAGTAATTGGAATCGCCTCCAGCGCCGTCATAGACGACGCGCTCGGGCTCTTAATAACCCTAAATTCCGTTATCGCTTCCTTGCCATTATCGTAATCTATGACAACGCTATCCTTACGCTTTAAAAGCGGTTCAGAAATACGCCACTTCGCATGTGGCGCATGCCCGTCTACAATAGCGATATATTTTTTTCTAATTCTTTTGAATTGAAATAATTCAAGCATATAGCGGGACGTTTCAATATTTTTGGCAAGCGCTACAATTCCGCTCGTATCTTTGTCTATCCTATGGACGAGTCTTGCCTCCATATTGTAGGACTTTGCCATCACATCCACAGCGTACTGCGTCTTTGAACCAAGCTGCGCGGCAAGACCAGCCGGTTTGTTTATCATTATGATGTTCTCATCCTCATAGATAATCATGTCAGAAAATTGCTTTGCAAAGTTAGCGGAGAGCCTGTGTGGCGACTCGCTATCGCGCTTGTCGAACTTTGTCAGGATTTCTATAGTCGACGGATTTATGCTGATTGAGTCCGAGCCAGATACCATGTCGCGAGCCTTCGCTTTTTTCTCGTTAATCAATATGGCGCCGCTACGAACCGCCTTTTCTATTACGGATTGTGGAATTGATTTGCCGTATAACCTCCTTATGTGTCTATCCAGCCTGGATAACTGATAGTCTTCGTGATCATGCATTGTGAGGCCTATATCATTGTTTTAAAGCTTCTGCCTGTACGTACTCGATCAGCCTATCTATAATTTCATCTAACGATGATCCATCCATGATTTTCTCGATTTTGTACAGTGTTAAATTTATGCGATGATCTGATACACGTCCCTGCGGGAAGTTATATGTGCGGATACGCTCGGACCTGTCTCCGCTGCCTACCTGCAGCCGTCGGCTTTCTGACCGCGACGCGTCCTGCTTCTGTTTTTCGTTTTCATAAATTTTAGCCCTTAGAATTTTCATGGCCCTTGAGCGATTCTTATGCTGAGATCTCTCGTCTTGCACAGCAACAACCGTTCCAGTTGGAATATGCGTAATTCTAACCGCGCTATCCGTTTTGTTGACATGCTGTCCGCCGGCTCCGGACGCTCTGTACGTGTCGATTTGCAGATCCTTTTCATCTATGTGGATATCAAGCTCCTCAACTTCCGGCAGAACGGCAACTGTTGCCGCAGAGGTGTGTATACGACCGGCCGCTTCGGTTTCAGGAACTCTTTGCACCCTGTGTACTCCCGACTCAAACTTTAGTCTCGCAAACACTCCGTTGCCAGATATGCTAGCGCTGGCGGTCTTAATCGCGCCAATCCCGCTCTCGTGAAATTCCAAAATCTCGAATGCCCACCCGTGAATGGACGCGTATGACGCATACATTTTGAACAAATCAGCGGCAAACAGCCCCGCTTCATCGCCGCCGGTTCCGGCTCGGATCTCCAGGATTACGCCTTTGTCATCATCGATGTCTTTCGGCAGCAGAAGGACCCTGATCTTTTGCTCGATTCCTGCAATCGCATCCTTTAAAAGTTTCACTTCATCGACGGCCATGCTTCGAATGTCTGAATCATCGGATTTTGTAAGTTCATGAATTTCTTGTAGCTCCAGTTCCTTTTTTTGAAGATTAGTGATCTCATTAGCAATCTCCGTCATGTCGGAATGTTCCTTCGACAGGCTTATATACTCGCTACGACTTAGCGACGCGCTATCGCCGAGGACCGTACTAATGTAATCATATCTCTTCAGTACCGAATCTAGTTTATCTCTGAAATTGTTCATTTGTAATCGCGCGCAATAGCTGAAATTGTTTTTGAAACCATTCTGAGCTCTTTGCAGAGACTATCAATTATCTGATCCTTTCCGGCGGTAGAGCTCTGAATGATTCCTCTCGTCAACGACTCTATTGAGTCGAGTTTTTTTAGCATATCATTCCATATGCAATTATTTGGCTGCTGATTATTTTTAACTACCAGTTCGTGCAATTCCATCTGATTTCTAGTGATAACTTTTACGAAATCTTGATGCATTGCAACCGCGTCAGATAGTTTCGATATCTTCTGCGCCACATCCTGCTGTAAGTTAATTATCGACATCCTATTCCCATCAAGGTCGTTCAGCTGATTCTGAAACGCGTATATCGTTTCTATGGTCTTTTCCAGTAGCCCCATCGAAAATGCGGGACCATGAAATTCCTGATAGTTATCGATAGCGTCAAAGCTCGTGGTATATTTGGATAACCACTCTTCTACGGAATCCAAAAATCTGTCTGACGCCCTCTTGAAATTGATATTCAGGAATCCGATGACAAGAGAACTGGACAGTCCAAAAAGCGAGCAACCGAATGCTATGCCCATTCCAGATAATGGTATTTTCAAGCTATCCTTAAGTTTCATAAATGATTCAGACGCGCCAGTCTCTTCAAGACCAAGGTTGTCGATGATATTAGCAACATTCCCTATAGTATGCGAAAGCCCCCAAAAAGTTCCAAGAAGCCCCAAGAAAATCAGAAGACCAGTAACATATCGCGGAAATGACGACGCATTGTCAACATTTTTGTCTATGCTAGCCAGGATAGTCTGTAGCTTCGCTTGAGATGCAATTTTCTTATTTTTGGATATATACAGCGTTAGTGGACGCAGAAGTTTAAACTTCTGCAGATCCTGCCTTGTCATCTTATCGAAATTTTTTAACTTAGAGTGTTCAACTTCCATTAGAACGAGTCTACTGTATATAAAAAACACGCCAACAACAAAAGTTCCTATAATTACGGAATTTATTGGGATGTTGTAAATGAACGACCTCATCAGAACGTCGAACAGCATAAACACCGTCGCTACGACAAACGACAGAAATATGGAAATCTTAATTAGGCAGGGGCCACTGACGCTCGCTTTCATTCAGTCACTGCTCCGCCAACACCTACACTATTCCATGCATTTTATAACATCAAAGCGCACTTTGCTATGACAATGAGAACCACAGCGCTCCAGTTGAGAAACTACGACGGAAGTATGTAGCCACACTTCCGTCGCATTGCGAACATACCGTTTAGTACATTCCACCCATTCCGCCCATTCCTGGATTTGGCCCCTCCGGCTGCGATTTTGGTTCCGGTTTATCAACTATTACGCACTCGGTGGTCAGAAGAAGAGAACATATCGACGCAGCGTCCTGCAACGCAGTTCTCACGACTTTCGTCGGATCTATAATACCAGCCTTCATCATATCCTTGTACTCATCCGTTGCCGCATCGTATCCATGGTTAAAGTCTTTATTCTCGCGAATCTTATGCGCCACGACTGATCCATTTACCCCGGCGTTGTACGCTATCTGCTGCGCGGGGGCCAGAAGAGCCTTCTGGACGATTCCGCCGCCGATCCTCTGATCGTCATTTTTGTACTTAATGCTATCAAGGCACTCAATTGCCCTAAGCAGGGCGACGCCGCCGCCAGGTACGACTCCCTCCTCAATTGCCGCTTTTGTAGCATGCATTGCGTCATCTACGCGATCCTTCTTCTCTTTTACTTCAACTTCTGTGGCTCCGCCGACCCGTATAACTGCAACGCCGCCGGCTAATTTCGCGAGCCTTTCCTTGAGCTTTTCAATGTCATACTCAGATGTAGAGTCCTCGATCTGCGCCTTAATCTGACTACACCTTCCCTCAATATTGGCCTTCTGTCCCGCTCCTTCAATAATCGTAGTATCATCCTTGGTAATCGCGACTTTCTTCGCGGAGCCCAGCATTGTGATATTGACGTTTTCAAGCTTTATTCCAACATCTTCAGAAATTACGGTTCCGCTCGTTAGAACGGCAATGTCCTCCAGCATGGCCTTCCTTCTGTCTCCAAACCCTGGAGCCTTAACGGCCGCAACCTTGAGGCCTCCTCTAAGCTTGTTCACAACGAGAGTCGCGAGCGCTTCCCCCTCTATATCCTCGGCGATTATTAGGAGCGGTCTTCCTGTTTGAACGACTGCCTCCAACACCGGAACGAGCGGCTGTAACCCGGAAAGCTTCTTTTCATGAATCAGAATGTACGGATTATCTAGCTCGGCTATCATCTTTTCAGAGTTAGTCACAAAGTACGGGGAGATGTATCCTCTATCGAATTGCATACCCTCGACCACGTCGAGCTCCGTCTGAAATGATTTCGCTTCCTCAATCGTAATAACGCCTTCCTTGCCAACCTTTTCTACCGCGGCAGCAAGCATGTCTCCGATTTCTTTTTCGCCATTTGCCGATATTGTGCCAACCTGAGATATCTCATCGTTTGTGGACACAGCCTTGGATTTTTTCTTGAGAAATGAAACTACCTCCTCAACGGCCAGGTTGATGCCGCGTAGTAGATCCATGGGATTTGATCCAGCTTCAACGGACTTAATTCCCTCCGTCAGGATTGCCTGAGCCAAAACTGTGGCGGTTGTTGTGCCGTCTCCCGCTATATCGGAAGTTTTGTTGGCAACCTCCTTCAACATTTTAGCCCCGAGATCCTCAAACTTACAGGCGACGTCAACTTCCTTTGCGACAGATACGCCG
>JAIRYU010000003.1 GCA_031267545.1 Holosporales bacterium
TTAACGTGTTTTTCCCGATAGTTAAAAATGTGCATATTGATCTTGGATGGTTCTTCATAGTATGGGCCACATTCGTAATTGTCGGAAGTTCGAATGCCGTAAATTTAACTGACGGACTAGACGGACTTGCTATAGGTCCCGTCATAATGACGACAATTTGTTTCGCCGTAATTAGCTATCTAGTCGGGAGTAGCGTATTTGCTAGCTATCTCAATGTTCCGTACGTTATCGGGGCCTCGGAACTGTGCGTGTTTCTGGGCTCGTTAGTTGGCGCGAGCTTGGGATTTATGTGGTTCAACGCGCCGCCGGCAAAAGTATTCATGGGAGATACTGGATCGATTGCGATAGGCGGTTCGCTAGGTTATGTTGCGATAATGACGAAGCAGGAGTTAATTTTACCGATTGTAGGCGGTATATTCGTGCTGGAAGCAGTCTCGGTAATCTTGCAGGTGGCATGCTTCAAGTTGACCGGCAGGAGGATATTTTTGATGGCGCCTATCCATCATCATTTCGAGAAACTTGGCTGGTCCGAACCTACTGTGGTGTTTAGGTTCTGGATAATCTCGATAGCGTTGTGCGTTGCCGCTCTTGGCACCCTGAAGATCAGGTAACCCCGAACGGGCAGTATCTCCATCTATAATTAGTTTGTGATACAATATCCTCATGAGATATGGGGAGGAAATCTCGTGAACAATAGAATGAGATTGCTTGGACGCGCCGTCCTTGCGTTTGGAATGGCGTTGCTATGTATATACGAAGCGTGTTCGGCTAGCGGACCAAGGCGAGCAAGACGTCGACATGCAAAACACTCTTACCAATTACCAAGTCTCCGATATCGACAGCATAACAAAGCTTCAGTGCCGACTGATCAAGCGCGCGGTCTTGTCGAGAAACATATTAGACGCGGCGAGGAGTGTAGGGTAATTACGCCGTTTGAAGCGGCTGAATTTGCCGCGCATACCTTCGGATGTTCAAGCGATCAAGTAACCGTCGAAGAAATGTTCGAATGGGAGCGGCGGCTAGCAAAAGGAAAAGACGGACCGCAGATGTACCTTGTTATGTGCGACGACATGGAATATGTAGTCAAGGTATCGTTTAGGGAAAAAGAATTTGCGGCGTCGAGAAAAATGTTAGAGCTGAGGCAGACAAAATGGGGAGACATGAGGTTGTTGTTTCCCATTCAGTTCGCTATATATAACATTAAAGGAAGAAGGATAGAAAGATATATTGATATTCTTAACGAAAGAGATTTTGAAGCTATTGCCGTGCAATTCCAAGGAGACATTGCAATACTACAAATAACTGAGAGAGTGCCATACCCCATATTGGGCGATATCCTCGCAAATTGTGAGAATTTCAGCGTTGGGCAATTGTTCCGGCTTGGTGAGAGCGTTGGGCAAGCTGTAGCAAATCTGCACAAAATAGGGGACGAGGGAAACGCGCAATCAACGACTGCGCATAACGACATGCATCCGGGCCAGGTTTTTGTCCCGTGGGATTTTAAACGCGGCGCTCTTATCGGCCGCGAGGTCACTATAATAGATTTTGATAGAATGAGACGTAATAGTGTTGTTGTGGATTTCTACAGAATTATTGGAAGAGTGATGAAGCAAATAGGCAGCTCGCATAGTTACGTTGTGATAGCTTATGTGTGGGGATTTCTATTTGGGTATCGTAGAATTTTACCTGAGGCCCTTAATCTCAATTACGACGACAAATATATAGAGCTATTTAGCGCTGAATCTATTCTTTTGGGAAGCATACTGGTTGCTACCGTGCGCACTTTCTTTACATTGCTTTATGAATTTCCTGATAGGCCTCCAGCTCCCAGTATTATGGACGTATACAGAGCATTGTTGATGAATGCGCCATCGAAAAAGAGGCAGTCCAAATTAGAACAAACTGGTCTGGTCTCATATGAGCCGTTAATGAGGTTGAGTTCATTGATTGAGGAGCGCTGTAAAGAAGAAAGCTTGACGTCTCCCTCTTTGATAAGGGTAATTGAAGAATTGTCAAGCAGTATAACGCAGGTTACGCAAGGTAATAAAGATGAATTAGCGGCGGTTGAACGGCTATGTGAAATTTTTAAGACACGCCAAGAAACAGATATACATTACGCAGATACAGATAGGAGTTGAATAGTAACGTAGATGATGGTATAATTACTGGTAAGAAGGTGTGGCGCTGTTCCTATATTTAGGGCATGCGGCATAAAAGGTGAGATAGAATGAAAACGTTGCGCGGGAAAGCAATGCTTGTAGCTGTTGTAACAGCGGGGGTATCGGCGGTTATGTCTGCCGGCATAGGAACGGCGACAGCGGCGAGTCATGAACGGCAAGCTGATGACGCGGTTGAGTGGACAAGCGAAGGAGGCTATGTAGTTCCCAGTATTGCGTCGTTGAAGACAATAGTGGGGGCAATAGAAGCGGAGGCGCGGAACGATGTTGTAGTTCGATCAGCGCTCAGCTTAGCTTGCGCCTATCTGGACGCAGAAATAGGTCGCGCCAGGATTGGTAGCGCCGTATACGGGGCTATGACCGACGCCCTTATGATATTTGGGTTCAATCCGGATCAGACATTAACCGCTATTGCGTGTTGGCGGATACTGTCGGAAATGGGACGGGAGCAACGCCGCACCTGCGCAATAGGCGTAGCGGTAGACCATGTAAAGGCCGCAGCAATACGGATCGCGGAGATCGGGATGATGGAAACTCGAGCAGTAAATGATCGAGTACAGCTCTGGTGCTCGGGAATAATGCAAGGTATAACGCAAAGTAAGTTGGGAGACGCGCTGAAAAGAGCTGTGTTAAATGGCGTCGCGAACGCGGTGGGTATAATTGCAGACGCAGATATCTGCCGGGAAAGGAGGCTAGCGATAGCTCGCAGGTTGGGCGCAGAGAGAGATTTGACGATACAAAGAGTGTTAGACGAACAAAGGCGAGAAATACAGGCGCAAAACGAAGAGCTCAGGGAGCAGACGATACATGGACTCACTGGACAAGCGCAGGTCCAAACGCCAAAACTAGACCAAACAACCATAAACAAACGAATTTTCGAAGTTGCATGGCCGGGAGCATATGACGCATACGAAACGCTGAGAGCGAACAAGAGGGAGCCAAGCGGTAAGGGAAGAGACGTCGAGCTCTACTCAGAACTCAACAAAGCGTTTAGAGATGAAGCGCTTGTAGCTGGAATCGGAGGCATTGATGCGAAGAGAAGCATAACGAAACGACTGATAGCAGCTCAAAGCCGCCCAGCGCGGGGCAGAGCAGCAGGAAGGAGAGGGAGAATCCAGACATTCGACGACAAGAGCGATGTAACAACTCCAACTGTTGAGGCCGATATAGTCGTCGCGCGGATCCCTGCCGAGAGCCCAGCTCAACGGCTGAAAAAAGCCCTAACAGTCGAAAGAAGCTACCAGGGGGAGGACTGCACCGTCTTCGATATAGAGAAGCAGCCTCACGAAGCAATACTATCGTTCATGCTAGCAACCGGCGTAATAGAACCGAGCAGAGTGGTAGACGAATACGCCAACGCGCTACAGCAACAAATTGGAGATTACGAGAGCCAAGCAGACGCGAGAGGCAAGCGCGCCAAAATAATCGGAGACATGGAAGCTAACTACATAGCGCACAGAGGGGCGTCTCCGGAAGGAAGCGCTGGAAAAGACAGCATGAATCGTATTAAAGAAATACTGACGCATATCGCCAACTACTGGAGACACACGCTCGCTCCGCTGCAAAGAAAAAACATGACGGAGCCGGTGGACGTCAAAGTTTGGCTCAACGCGCAAAGAGCAGCCGATGCGCGCGCATTCCGCGCCGCGGAACGCAACCGTTGGAAAGATCTACTAGGATCCGTTGACGAGGAGCCGCCGCTGATATGTTGCGAAGATGTGCCCGGCTCCGTACCAGTCGTGTTGCAACGAGTGACCTTGGAACACACAGCTGAGGATATAGGCATGCTGATATTTGCCGAAGTAGCAAAACCCGTTGCTTATCCGGTAACATACCCGACGGATACGCTCGAGTACGGCAAACTACCCAGAAAACAATGGTGGTTAACAGAGCCGGAAGATAGCGAGCCGCGAGACGAATAGCAAGGGGCTTGTACGCGCATCGCCTATGTAGTATGTTAAGCTGTTTCGGAGATTCTTTTGTCTCGATTCAGGGGTTTGCGCGTTTGGTTTCTCGTGTTCACAATGGGAATATACGGGGAGTAAAGAGGCAGCGGACGATATATGGAGAGATGCCAGAGCGGTTGAATGGGGCGGTCTCGAAAACCGTTATACGAAGTGTTCGTATCGGGGGTTCGAATCCCCCTCTCTCCGCCAATCATTAAAATTTTAGCTAAAATCTCCGTTATTTTGAGCCGGCTCGAAACCGCGGGATTCCCAAGGCTTTGAGGGTGCGCGTCCGTACCTCGGTTTTCCAATGCACCCCCAAAATTCACCAAAAATCGCCATTTTAGGGCCAAAATAGTCTCCGAATC
>JAIRYU010000007.1 GCA_031267545.1 Holosporales bacterium
CAAGTCTCTTTAGGGCTTTCAAACCTTCGCCGTCTACGTACGGAACATTTTTGAGGTATATTATAATTACGCTTGGATATCGTCCCTTCCTGCTTAGAGCCTCCTCCGTAACCTCGGCAATATTTAGGAGTAGGGCGTTTGTCACCTGTATTACCTCTATCTTATCGAGTAGGTTGCGAGATATTCCCATTGATCCGCTGTATCCATTTTTATTTGTCATGAACTCGCTTACGTTTACGTCATGATTTTTCACGCTTCTCACTGTTGCGTCTTTTATGTTTACCATCCTTTTTGCAAACAACATGTTTGCGGCCGTGAATCCTACAATCACCGCAGGGATAAATCCAAAACATATCGCTACCGCCAAGGTGATCCAAAATACGTAGCTCTCTCTTGAACTCAGGTTTGCGTACTGAGTTAGGCGGGCTTTAGCAAGGGCGGTTACGGCGTACACTATCAATATGCCGGGCATACAATATATCGGCGCGTACCTCAGCGCGTCTCCTCCGTATAATACCGCGCATATTGCGAGCGCCGCTACCACAATGACCGACGTAACGGTTTTCGACTTATATGAAATGTTAGCGAGCGAGTATGTTATGTCCGGGGCCACGAGCAGTCCTCCGCATGCCGCCGATGCAAAATTGGCGACGCCTGTTGCGATCAGTTCGGCGTTGTATTGTATTTTCCGATCGCCTGTTACGCTGGCCGCCACATTGGTTGCAATGCATGTCTTGGTTCCTATTACGATTGCTATTGCAAAGGCGTATGTAAGCGCGTCCGCAAGCGCAGTTTGCTTTGGAACAGTTTTGGCAATGGTGGCTATATTCTCGTATGCCCCCATGTCAAGTAACTTACTGCCGATCGTTTTGATTTCGATGAGCTCTGGTAAAATTCGTTCGCTTACAAGGTAGGCAATTATGGCGCAACCCCCTATGTATATCGCGTATGGCGTCGATCCCCTCATTACGGCCTTGAGGATTATCATTGGCGCCAGGTACGTCAGGACTGTTTTCAGGCCCTGCGTATCAAGATTCTTGAAGCTCGCGTATAGCGCTGCGCAGCCTTCTTTGAATCCGTGTATCGCAGGGACTGCTTCTGTTCCAATAATGAACTGCAGTTGGCTGATGACGACTAGCAGCAGGGTATAGGTAGTAATCGCCGCAAGGAACGTTCTCGTTACATGCCGCATTGTGTCGCTCATCCTGAGCGTTCCTAATGTTGCCAATATTATAGCTACAAGTATTGACGTTACGAGCAATCCCTTGTATTGGTATTTAGCTTGCAGCTCTATTATCGGGATCATGACCGACAACGCGATTGAGCTTACTTGATACTTAGATCCCCCCAACACGGCATTGCAGGCGGCCGCTATGCCGACTGACAATAGGCCGTGCATTGGCGACACACCGCATGCGAAGGCTATTGCGAGCGCGATTGGAGTGGTTAGGAGAAGTATTCTCGCGCCGGCTATTACGTCGTTTATTAGGCTCTTTGTCGAGTATCTGTCTACATATATGTTCAATATGGATGGGCACAGTTTGAGTTGTCTTATTTGATCAAGCGTATGCGCGACCCTTTTGGTTATACCCACATCTGCCCAGCTATATTAACCACTCCATCTGTCATTTTAAGCGCAAATAGTTAATTAAAAGTTAATAGTATTTTTCTATTTTAACTGGAAGACGTAATGTCTCCGGGATCATGATGAATTATAATACGCGCAGCCGCGCAAAATTTTAATTAATAATCCGGAAATTTAATGCCCATTATACGCGTTGACTCCGCGCTATTCTTGCAAAGTTCCGATCTTGGAGATTTTGAATGGGCGCTATGGCGCTTTCATTTTCTAAATTGGTTCATACGCTTTGCAGTTGCGTTGCATCCTTTTTTGTTTATGATGTGTTTAGTGCTAACGCGTATCCGGGGATCGTCGCAATGCAGTCAGTGACAGTCGGCGGTTTTGAAGTAGCCAATGACAAACCGTTTGTTTTCATAGGAGGTCCGTGCGTCATAGAATCGCTCGATCACTCCCTTCGCATGTGCTGTGAGATAAAGTCAGTGTGCGAGAGGCTCGGCGTTGACTACATATTTAAATCCTCATTCGACAAGGCAAACAGGACTAGTATCTCCGGCAAAAGAGGAATCGGACTTGACGAAGGTCTTCGTATTTTGAGCGACGTTAAATCTGAATTTGAAGTACCAGTCATTACTGACGTCCATCTTCCGGATCAATGTTCCGCTGTGGCAGAGGTGGTCGACGTTATACAGATTCCTGCGTTTCTTTGCAGACAAACGGATCTATTGGCTGCCGCCGCTAAAACCGGGCGCGTGGTAAACGTTAAGAAGGGACAATTTGTTGCTCCAATGGACATGGCTAGCGTTGCCGAGAAACTTCGCCATTTTGGAGCTACCGAGATTATGTTATGCGATAGGGGTACCTGCTTCGGATACAATACGCTAGTCACGGACTTTCGAGGTATCCCGATTATGGCGCAGACAGGATGTCCGATAATATTCGACGCTACGCACTCAGTTCAGATGCCGTCCGCTAATGGAACGTCCTCTGGCGGAGAGCGTAAGTTCGCGCCAATTTTAGCGAGAGCCGCGGCTGCAGTTGGAGTTGCAGGAATTTTTATGGAGGTACACGATGATCCAGACAAAGCGCCATGTGACGGGCCTAATATGATACGTATGGATAACCTTGAGCAAATATTGACGGAGCTAGTTGCAATCGATACCGTCTCAAAAAAATTCAAAAGAACGATATGAACGATACGAGGATTCAATGCGCGAGCAATTTACAAAACCTAAGGGATGGGCTCATTGCAATTGGCGCTGATGCCATCATTGTTGCGATCAATAATTCGTTTGGCAACTTCGAATCTGGGGAGTCATATCTCACTCAAATTTCTGGTTACTCGGGATCAAACGGCCGCGCTATCATCACCAATAATGAGGCTGCGCTGTGTGTTGACGGTCGATACACGAAACAGGCTAATACCCAAACTGACAACTCAATTTGGAAGATCTGTACGTACCCAGATGTAAATACAGTTACTCTCATCTCGAGAATAATGAAGAAGGGGCAAACGCTGGCGGTTGGCCCATTCTCAATGACTTATAGCTCGTATCTGTCGATATTAAAATTCGCCGGGAAAATCGGATTTGTCGTGAAATTATTGGATAGACGCCAGTTCGATTCGCTATTCCATATCTCAACTCCATCGACAACAAAGTTATTCCTGATGGATGAGGCTGACGTTGGAGAGCCGCATGTTGATCGGATCAAAAGGATAAAAGGAACCTTGAGAAGCGGCGAGGCAGTACTGCTGACCGAAAAATCCATAGCTGGGTGGTGCGCGGGTATTAGGCTAAGAAAGGCCACGGATCAAAAGAGCATCCTGCCGAACTGCGTTGTGTACATCAGCCATTCTGAGAGACCAATCGTTTTTTGCGATCTGACGTTGGAGGATGTATGCCATGATTTTTCATTCGCCCCGCTCAGTGACTTCGAGGACGTAATGTCCGCGGTTGATAAGGGGCTGGTATACTGCGATTACTCGACTGTATCGGTGTACTTTCCATACATACTACAGAAGCTTGGGTTTGGCGTCGAAGCGTCCAAAGTGGATGTAGGCCAATTCGAGGCCGTCAAAAATCAGGTGGAAATATCAAATCTAAGGACTGCCGCGGAGTTGACGTCCGTAGCCTTCATAAAAGCGTTGGCTTATGTGGAAACGCGCGAACGCACTACTGAGATAGAGGTCGTAAATGTGTTCAAGGCTGAGCTCAGTAAAAACAAAACGTTTGTGGATCTGAGCTTCAATGCAATATCGTCGTTTGGCGAGAACACATCCGTCGTGCATTATAATCCGGAAGTTTTGGGAAATGCCGACATCGAGGCAGGCGGACTGTTTCTCTTTGACGCCGGGGCGCACTTTACAAGCGCTACAACAGATATGACAAGGGTGGTGTACAGAGGAAACTCGCAGCCGCCCGCGAATTTAATTAACGTCTACACGACCGTCTTGAAATCCGTTATCATGTTTTCAACTGCAAGGTTCCCAGATAAGACAAAGGCGTCGTGCCTAGACTCAATAGCCAGGGTTTTGGTTTGGCGCGACGGGTTCGACTACAACTTTGGAACAGGGCACGGAGTCGGCAGCTTCGGGAATGTCCACGAGCGCCCGAGCATATCGCGCGGATCTGATGAAAGCATTACGGACGGCATGGTCATTACTGTGGAGCCTGGGGTGTATATGCCCGATTTTGGGATAAGACTTGAGAACATGGTGTGTACAGTAGCGTCGGCCGCGCATCAGGGATATGTGGAATTTGAAACGTTAAACTTCATACCGTTCTGTCAGAAGTTAATAGACGTTAAATCCCTGTCTCTGTATGAGGTAGAATGGCTGAATGATTACCACGCGTTGGTCTATGAGAAATTTCGCAATACATTTGCCGATGATTTAGATACATTTCGTTGGCTTGAAGAAAACACAAAGAAGATATGAGGAAAATGTTATGATTAGGACTTTTGAAGATTTCAAAAAATACATACGGCAGAATCATTGGATTCGTCGATGCATCGTGAGAGCTGATCTGAATCTACCGTCAAATGTCGAGGATTTAACAAGGGTGTATGCTATCAGAGACACGACGCTGGGAATATTGGGTATGGGACTAAATGTTACGCTCATCTCGCATTACAAGAGACCATCGTCTGAGAGTGTCAACGATCCCAAGTATTCCCTCAGGAACGTAGTAGATAGCGTTTCATCAGTCATAGGCGAGGACGTTAACTTCGTAAATGATGTAATTTTCGACATTGATCCAGGCTCGATTACGTCTAAGGTTACGCTGCTTGAGAACTTGAGGTTCTACGATGGAGAAGCGGAGAACGATCGCAGATTTGCAGAGGCGATTGCTAAGTTTGGCGATGTGTATATTAACGATGCATTTTCTGTATCCCATAGGCGGCATGCGTCCGTATGCGCCATAACAGAATTTCTTCCGTCGTTTGCCGGCCTCTCTATGCAAAGAGAAATCGATGGAATCTCTATGATAACGCGAGATGTGAAGCGCCCATTTACCGCAATCGTTGGAGGTTCTAAAATATCCTCCAAGATAGACGTGCTGCGAAACATATCTCAAACGGCTGATTATCTCGTGATAGCTGGGGCGATGGCGAACGCCTTCTTAGCCGCCAAGGGCATTGATATGAAATGCTCGATCACCGAAACTGATCAATTCGAAGCCGCCATCAAAATCTTACAGGAGTCGAAGGCAGAGATCATTTTACCTGATGATGTTGCGGCGTCGCCCGATATAAATGCGCCAGGTAATAATTACGATATTTCACAGATTCCAGAAGGATTTTCGGGATTCGATATCGGAGATAAATCGGTGGCCAAGCTGATCGAGATAATCAAGAAATCTAAGATGTTGCTTTGGAACGGAGCTGTAGGCGCCTTTGAGTTTGCAAATTTCAACAAGGCTTCGAATGAGATTGCAAGACTAGTAGCCAGCCGTACAAAAGCCAATTCTCTTATCTCGATAATAGGAGGCGGAGAGACCGTTGCGTCAATTGGCGGTTTCAAGGATAGTATGACCTTCATATCAACCGCTGGCGGCGCGTTTTTAGAGTTTGTTGCCGGATATAAATTGCCGGGAATTGAGGCGCTATGCAGGACGACGGTATAGTAATTCATAACGAGGCAGACCTAGAAAATATGAGGGCTGCATGCAGGCTTGCTGCCAGTGTGTTGGAGTTCATAGATGAATATGTGGTTGAGGGAGTTACCACCATTGAGTTAAGCGAGTTGTGTAACGAATTTATAATCAGTCATGGAGCCACATCTGCTACGCTGGGGTACAATGGATTTCCTGGGGCAGTGTGTACGTCGGTAAACGATGTCATATGTCACGGAATTCCTGGTAGTTATCGTCTGAAGTCCGGCGATATCATAAACATAGACGTTACCGTTAACCTCGATGGTTGGCATGGCGATACAAGCAAAACATTTCTGGTTGGACAATGTACTAAGTTAGCGACTACGCTAGTTGAGGTAGCCGAGCGGGCTTTGTACGTCGGGATAAGCGCTGCGAAGCCATACGGATATTTCGGAGACATTGGGAAAGCAATTCAAAAGTACGTGGATTGCTGCGGGTTTTCAATCGTTAGGAATTATTGCGGTCACGGAATTGGGCGAAAAATGCACGATGAGCCGATGGTTATTCATCACGACGACCATGACCTGGGGCCGCAAATTTTGCCGGGTATGTTTTTTACGATAGAGCCGATGATCAATGTCGGCTCACATAGAACGAAGGTTATGAAAGACGGCTGGACTGTGGCGACGATTGATAAATCCCTCTCCGCCCAGTTTGAGCACACAATCGCAGCGCTGGAAACTTCGGTGGAAATTATGACGCGTAGCTCAAAACATAACGTTACGAAACTTGTATAATTTGCTGTGGCTTGATGTTATTCTACAGGCTGCGCGTTACCTTAAGTAATGTTGGGTTCGTTATGATTTCAAAGAATCTGTTGCTGTTGTTTTTAGGACAACTGGTCGTTGTGACCGCTCCAATGGCCAAGATTGATAGCCAGAAATCCGCGGCAGGCCCCAAGAAAGACGTTGCGAGTAAGGACGACGCGGCTTCTGACAAGAAGAGCAAGAACGGCAGTAAGCCCAACGGCGGTCAAAATACTCTCAAGACGATTCTGGAGAGTGCGCTCAGATATAACAAAGACATAAAGGTCCAAGACAACGAGGTAAAAGCAAGGCATGAAGATATAGCCTCTGCCAAGGCGGCATTTCTTCCACATCTTACCGCTGAAGTCGGTCACAGCTCCTCGGATAAAAAAACTCATTCAACTAACAAGAACAATGACGACACGCCTGACCACCGAGTTAAAGACAAGGTAAACACGGCAAAAGTACAGGCTACGTATAATCTGTACAGGGGCGGCGCCGATAAGGCCGCGTATGATGAGGCGCATTGTCAAGCAAGGGCTGCGTGGGCAGCGCGTACGGCGAAGATGCAGCAAATATTAAGAGACGTATCGGTAGCGTATTTCACAATCATAGCTAAACAAAAAGAAGTGTCGCATCTAAAGTCTTTGCTAAAGGCCAGGCGGGAAAGTTCCGATGTTGCAAGAAGGATGCTGCAGGCCGGAACAGCAAAGGAACTTGATGTGTTGCAGGCAGACGCCGCCGCATCCGAAACGGAGGCGAAAGTTGCAAAAGCTGAATCGGAGTACACGGCTTATTGCGCTCAGTTCAAGGCTATGACTGGAATGCCGATGCCGGTAAATCCGACAATTCCAGCCAAAATGTTCGATGACGGCATGTCGGAAGATCATGCTATTACGATCGCAGTGGGGAATAATCCGGAAATTAGGGCAAAAATCGAAGAATGTTCAGCGGCCAGGTTTATGGTTAAGAAACCTAACACAGAGTTCTGTCCGTCGGCTGACGTTACTGCGAGCGTAGAGAAATCACGCAGGTCATCCGTGAACAAAAACGATCCGCATCAAGCCAATTACCCCGCTACGACGTCTTGTAGCATGGGAATTACTGTCACTGTTCCAATATATGACGGCGGAGGCGGAAGGGCTAACGTGAGGAAAGCTCAGGCCATCCTTGCGAGGGCCAATGAGGAAAGAGATAGAGCGGTTGACAACATTAAGGCGGAAGTTCATGCAACGTGGGCGGCAATCGGCGCGGCAAAGGGAAACATAGCTTCAGCTACTAAAGCTGTCGAGTTAAGAGAAAGGGTCCTCCATGATACCATGGAGGAGTACAGGGCTGGCGTGAAAATTATGAAGGATGTTTTGGAGGCGCAGAGTCAGTTATTTGAATCGCAATCGCTTCTAATTCAGGCTGAGGAGCAGTATTTTGCAAATCAATGCAGAGCTCTTGCGCTGCTTGGTCGTATGGATCCGCAGTACCTAAAGATACAGGACAGCGGTTTCGATTATATGGACCATTACAAGAAAACGCGCGCGAAGATTTAATGAGGTGAAGTAAATTATGAGTCCGCCTGACCCAAGAGAAGAAATGTCGATGGAAGACATACTTTCATCGATCAGAAAATACATTGCGGAGGAAGATCGTAGCGTCGACGATATTCGTAAAGAGACGACGCCCGTGCCATGTGAAAGAGCTCCCGTCGTTACACTTGGGCAACAGGACGTTGCGTCAAATGTCGGCAATGACAGTAGTGAAAAAATTGTGGATGACGGAACGTGCGCCGGTGGATCCTGCTATGAGGAAGTTAGT
>JAIRYU010000028.1 GCA_031267545.1 Holosporales bacterium
TTCAACATAACGATCATAGTTTATCGCATCGCCACACTCCGGGACCATACACTTCTGATGTTACTAGATATCCAACATGTAGCAGTGGCAGCGAGAGGTAATTAGGCAATTACTACTATTAATAGAGGGAATCTCGTAAAACAATATGCGGACTCAAATTTTGTGTAAACTTATGTAGCATAGCTATAGACAATTGCTAACAATAACGCTACACTGCGGTAGTAATACTTTGTGGCGTCCACAGCAACCAGCATGATGATAGGCTGGAGCGGACAGCAATTCAGGAGATTCAGTATGAGAAGCAGGCATATGAAGTTAATGATTACAGCGATGAGCGCCTTCATCATAATACGGCATTGTGAGGCGGCAATGAATGAATACGCGGTAAAATTTGTAGATCAGATTCCGCGCGAACGCAAAAACGAGGCGGAGGAGGCGGTGTACGAAACAGTACAGCGGTTCGGAATGGCTGGCGGCCTAAATCCATTGATTAGGAAACAGTGGACGCCTGAACAACGACGAATGCGAGAAGAGCTTCCCACAGAGCTGATCACACAGGAGATCGGGAGAAAGTTGCTGTCGATGAGGATATGCGCAAGGTTCGAGGTGAAGGCCGTCGTCCCAACAGCGTACATGCTGCTTGCAACGAAATTGTATCTCGAAAGGTACTTGCAGGGAAAGCCAGAACTTGAAGACATAGCAATCCGGAGCATGAGTAGTAGTATAAGCAAGGAAGAGAAGGAAGAGAGCAACCGAGTAACATATTTGAAATACGGATTGGAAAATCCTACAGACCGGCGGCTAACGCTAGAAGAGCGAGACCTGTCGCAGGAAGGAGCGATAAGCGCAGAAGATGTGTACAGGGCATGCGAGGGAAAGTGGCGCAGCAAACCGGCGCGTATGGAATGGTGGGCCGTGAATAACTCGGTAGTTTCATGGATGCAAGAAAACGGCAACACAGACAAGCTAGTGGAGCAAACTATAAGCTGGATCACAGAGATGGGCCCTAAAATAAGTAATACGCTAAGTTCCAAACCAGGAGTCTGGCAAGCGCCGCTGAGCGCGCCAGTAGCGCAAAATGATGATGAGCTAATAACCATCGTACAGTATCTGAAAGAACGAATAAGATTAGAAATAGAGGCAGCCCAACAATACGCTACTAGAGGCGCCGTGATGATAATCAGAGGAACCGCGTTCCCTGGAGAGGAGGAACAGGTAGGACAGGGAACATATCCGTACTCGTACAGCTTCGCAACGCCTATGGCTGGCATACTGCACGATGCAAAGTCTGGATCGGCGCTTGGCGCAATAATGAAGCGGAAGAATAGCATAGAAGGATGGCTTTTAGAAGCGAGAGCGCATGAAATTGTGTACATCCCGCCTCAACCTCTGCTAATGGCGCTTCATGGTTACGGTGAAATCCATCATCCTCGGCTAAGGCTCGCGCCAGACGCGAGGGAGTCGTTTCCAACAAGAATAAGCGAGAGCCCGCTGTGGATATCGAGACAGAGCGACTGCGAAACAATGCCCGATGTTCAGACCCGAGAGAACCCACAAAGATTCGCATTCATAGTTCGACAAGAAATGGCGCCGTACCGCATACAAATGGTAGTGGAGGCGGTGAAAGGAATCAAACCCGGCATGGCCGTATATCAGGCCGATGGCCTTAAAAGTTTCGAAGCGTGGAGACAGAGTTGCGTCCGGGTTCTCCAGCAAACAACTCCGGAAGAAAGGCAAAACGCGAGAAAAGACGCTAGGCAAAGGATACTTGAACGTATTGAAATATACCGCGAGGCGAGCTTGAGCATAGACCTTAAGAGAGACCTAGAAACGAATCAACAAATTGTAAACAGATACGAAAGCGCGGCGGAATTGGCGATATCTCCTAACGGAGAACTAAGGTTTCGACGGGTGGACGGCGCATGGGTCAAGGATATTGAGGAATTAACGACTCAGGTCGCAGCGTCACCCATAGATGATCCAGTAGCAATGGAAAACTCGGACGAGGAGCAGTAGAACATGGAAAACAAGAATGGAATTGGCCAATCAGGCGATAGGCTTCCGTACAATCTGAGGGCTACGGAAGCCGGCAGATTTCCCCACACGTTTTTAGATTCCTCATGCGTATAATTGTAACCTATCTACCATATGTAGGCGACTTCAACATACCTATGGGCGTAAAAACAATTTGACAATTGCTTGCAGCGCAGACTAGTCTGACAATTAGGCTGGTTGGAGGGCACAGAGCCTGTCAATCCGCCGGGTTTATTGCTAGCGTTTCAGCGAGAGCGCGGCTCTAACAAACGCAGCGAACAGCGGGTGCGGAGCGAACGGAGTCGATTTAAATTCCGGATGCGCCTGGGTTGCTACAAAAAAGTTGTGATCCTTGCGTTCCAGGATTTCTGGCAGAGTTCCGTCGTATGACATTCCCGAAAACACAATACCGGCTTTATCGAACATCTCGCGATGCTCTGCGATATTGATCTCGTACCTGTGTCTATGCCGTTCCGATATATCTGACGTTCCATATATCCGATATGCGAGCGAATCTGGAGAAACGCGACACCGCTGGCTGCCGAGTCTCATAGTTCCGCCCTTATTGCCGCCTTTGATTCTGGTTTCGGTGATCGAACCGGAGGTCCACTTTCCCATGAAGTCTATGACGAATGTTCCGTCGTCGTCAAATTCTCTGCTAGTTGCGGTTTTGATTCCGACGACATTACGACATGCTTCGATGACGGCCAGCTGCATTCCCAGGCATATTCCAAGAAATGGAATATTTTTCTCGCGCGCATACTGGATTGCGAATAGTTTTCCATCAATCCCGCGCGAGCTGAATCCGCCAGGGACCAGTATTCCTGAAACTTTATCTAATGTATCAGAAATCTGCTCGAATGGTTTTTCAGAATCTATCCAATCAATCTCGACAGTGGAATCATTTGCGATTCCGCCATGAATCAATGCTTGAGTAAGAGAAATATACGCATCTTTTAGCTTCGTATATTTACCGACTGCTGCGATTTTTACTAGCGATTTTGGACTTACGATCGACCGTTGTAACGACCCCCAGGTCGTACTAATAATGCCATTAACATCGCTTTCGCAATCTTGCTGAATGCCAAAGTGCGCGCATATCTGCCTATCAAGGCCGGCAACGTGATGTTGCTCTGGTATGAGATATATACTATCGGCGTCCAGAGCCGTAATAACATTGTTCTTCTTGATATTGCAAAACATTGACAGCTTACTTTTAACATCATCAGTAAGTTCGAACTCGCTTCTACACAGCAGGATGTCTGGTTGGCCCCCCATACTCTGGAGCAATTTTACAGAGTATTGTGTGGGTTTGGTTTTCAGCTCTCCGGCCGTTTTAACGAATGGAATGAAAGTAAGGTGTACGCAAATCGTTTTAGCCTTCCCAAGTTCTATTGATAATTGACGGAGGGCTTCTATGTATGGCAATCCCTCGATGTCGCCAACTGTTCCGCCAATTTCGCATATCGTAAAGTCTACGTCATTACTACCCGCTGTGATAAAATCCTTAATTTCGGTCGTTATGTGAGGAATAACTTGGATGTCGGATCCTAAGTAATCTCCACGTCTTTCCTTGTTAAGGACAGTTTCATAGATTCTGCCAGTCGTCATGGAGTCGCTTGCCAGGCATGTGATCCCGGTAAATCTTTCGTAGTGACCAAAATCGAGATCTGCTTCACAACCGTCTTCCATAACAAAGACTTCGCCGTGCTTAAACGGACTCATTGTTCCTGGATCAACGTTAATGTACGGATCCAATTTTTTCATTCTTATCGAGAACCCGCGCGCCTGTAGGAGGGCGCCTATACTCGAGGCGGCAATCCCTTTTCCAAGGGACGACATGACCCCTCCGGTTACGAATATAAGATATGACATGGTGAGCCTTGATCTCACAAATACGAGACATCCGAAATTATGGGAAATTGCATCGATAGTTTCAAGGCAGATCTTAGAAACCACAATCAGGCAAAGCCCAAAAATAAAACCCAGCCCGATAAGGCTGTTAAACTCACAACCATTAATTTTTAGAAAGGAAAAACAAAAATGAACGTAATAATTGAACAATCTCAAAAACATGCGCTGGATATAAATATTCTCAAAGCGCATCTACGAATTGAGCATCCTCACGAGGATGAATATTTGAAATCCATTATAGATATGGCCACAGAAATTCTGGAGACCAGTATTGAAAAGCCGATATTGAAGAAGAAGTATCAATGTATTCACTATTGCAATGAATTTACATCGACGGTACGCATTCCTATTCCCGTTCGCGAAGTCAGAGAAATTTTGTCGGTTAGGAAATTACAGCGCTGTCCAAAACGACAACCTGAAGACGTCAAATTCTCCATAGAGACGAACCATGACACGACAATCTTAGTTACAAACTGGGTAGCTCATCCGCTTGAAATACGATACTCGGCCGGCATGACTGGCAATCCCGACAAAATACCTAAAACCATACAGTTTGCAATCTTGCAAATCGCCAAAAATATATACGAATGTTCCGATGAAAACGTCCTTGAATCAAAGTATATAAAGCACATCATCGACGCCAATAGAGCATTAATAATCAACTAATTATATTTAGGAGTAAATCAAATGACAAATATATCGCATACGCTACACAAAAGGATTGTCCTACTTGAGGACAACATAGATACAACGGCCACAACCGTTAGTATGTACAACGAAATTTTGCCAACCCGTGGGTCAATCGTCAGTATGGGCCGAACGGACGGAGATGGCGAACTTTACGAAATAGTAATTATCAAGCCGCCTCCCAAATTTGAAAGCCGGCGCTTTTCTGCGGTTCTATGCGACGGGGAGCGCTTCAAATTTAAGACACATCTGCGAAATTATATGACAAAATATCTGAGGTGTATCGCTAAAAAAACGTAAAATCAGAACCGCTTCATGTCAGTATATCGCCTAATGATAATTTTTATCCGCTATCTACGGAGCCACCAAACATATTGTGAACAAAATTTTCAAATATTGGCAGGGCAACCACAGCTCCGGACTTGCGATTCCCGAGAGAACTGGGAGTATGATGACCAACGAACACGCATACCAAATACTCCCTATTGGACCTTGGATCAAAGACGCATCCAACAAACCATGCATCTTTGAACTCGTTGGTTGTTCCAGTTTTCCCGTAGAGCTCTATCCCATATTTTTCCTCAAGCGGAAGTATGGAGCTAGCAGTTCCACATCTCACTACGTCTCGCAAAATTCCCCTCATGGTATTTGCCGTTTCTGAACTCATCAGTCTCTTCGACGAACGCATACAGTAGCGGCTTTCGACTGAATTTCCCGCGCATGTTATTTTCAATAAAAACCTTGGGTACACCATAACGCCTTCATTGAAAAATGCAGAGAAGGCGGATGTTAGCTTTATGGGGGACGTCTCCATAGCTCCTAGCACAGACGAAATTGGGAGGTCCTTTTTTACAAGTTCAGCATTTTTTAAGAAGTCTGATATTTTCTTCATTCCCAATGTTAATGCAAGGTTGACTGTTGTCAGGTTTCTGGAATATATCACGCCATCCCTTAGATACGTCGGCCCATACGTCTTTCCAGAATAATTCTTCGGCGAATAATTCGTTCCATTCGAAAGTTTAACATGAACCTCTTCATCATTAATGATATCGTACTCTGTCATATCGTTATCAATTGCCGCGGCGTACACAAACGGTTTAATAGTTGATCCAGGCTGCCTCATGGCTTGCGTTATGCAGTTAAATGCAGACATTCCAAAATTGAATCCGCCAGACATTCCGAGAACGTCGCCAGTCTTCGGATCCATCACCGCGATCCCGCCTGTAACTTTCGGAGTTTGATACAGCTCATATGATTTATCGCTGACTTCGCGGTATAGTACGATATCTCCCACGGAAGGACGGTGACCTCCATAATGTGAGGCAGATATGCCAACGGTTAATGACGCGCCGTCTTCTCTTAGACCGCGTATGGAATTTTTTAATACGGATGTTACCACGCATGCCTCAATTTTGTTGAATGTGAATGGCAATTGCTTATTGATATTCGTCAATTGACAAACAGAAAATGTTTTTAAACTATTGTTTTTTTTGCTACTACTAACTCTGCCCAACGTTCCGCGCCATCGCGTTGATTTTGTAAATGCGATCAATCCGTCTTCTAACGCCCTCTCTGCGCAACGTTGGATTCTCTTATCCATCGTAGTTGTGATAGAATATCCGGATCGAAAAAAGTCGCCCCTAGGAATTTGCGGAGACAGTATTCTAAATATCTCATCCGAAAAATATGGAGCATAAAGCTTGTGTTTTCTTAGCTTTACACTAATCGGTTTGCTAAGCGACAATTTCAGCTGTTCTTTGGAAATATATCCGAAGTTGTACATCTGATATATGATGGAATTCCTCTTAGCAAGTAATTTTTCTGAATTTCTCATGTTAACGTATATCGACGGAGCGCTGGGAATCGCAGCCAAAAACGCCGCCTCATGCGGTTCTATTTCCGCAAGCGGCTTATCAAAATAGTAGTTGCATGCCTCGGCCACGCCATAACACCCTTTACCAAGGTACAGCTGATTCAGATATATCTCCAAGATCTTATTTTTCTCGATCCTTGTCTCTATCCGAAACGCCATGATCGCCTCTCGAATTTTTCTGGTAACGCTCTTGGTAGGACCCACGAACAAATTTTTTGCTATCTGTTGCGTAATCGTTGATCCGCCTGCAGGTTTTCTCTGCCACAACTTTTTAGAAGTATTTTCTAGAACCGCCCTTAAAAGACTCGAGACGCTAATACCGGAATGATTATAGAAGTCCTTGTCCTCGGCTATTATGAACGCCCCGCTGACAGTAAATGGAATCTTTTCAAAAGGCTCCGGTATTCTGTGTTCAATCGCGTACTCCTCAACTAACTCGCCGCCAGACGAATATATCCTGGTAGTTACCATGGGAGTATACCGCAGTAAGGTCATCTCGCTAGGCAGGTCTCTCCCATAATAATAAAACACGCCAGCAACGATGGAACACATCACGAAAAGGGCGCTGCACACCCAGACTAGCAGAACGCCAAGACGCCGATAAAACGCCATAGGATACTGCGGGTTACTCGCTACAATCTATCGCCTACGTCCCATAATTCTCAGCAAAGCCAGGAAAATGTTGATAAAGTCCAAGTACAAGCTTAGCGCTCCGCATATCGCCTTCTTCTTCATAACCTCGTCGCTATCGCTGTCATTGTAGCTCAGAGCAATTCTTTGCGCATCGTACGCCGTAAGACCGCAGAAGATGATGACTGACAGAGCCGACAATCCGATTTGCAACCTAGAGCTGCCCATAAACACATTCGCAATCGACGCTACGACAACGGTAATCAATCCAACGAACATAAAGGAACCCATTCCCGTTAAATTTTTCTGAGTGAAACGTCCATACAAACTCATGCCGCCAAAAAACAGCGCGGTCATAAAGAATGCAGTCGCAATACTTTCTCCGGTATACATCATTAATACAGGAGACACGGATGCGCCAATCAGCGCGGAATATATCCAAAACAGAGCGGAAGCCTTGCTTGCGTCGATGGAATTAATTCTAGCGGTGAGATACATCACTATCGCGATAGTGGCAATCATCAGCAACATTGCAAATCCGCCCGTCATGAGCCTTAGTATGTTGTCGTTTGCGCCGCACACTAACGCCACTAGCCCCGTTAAACACAGCGCCGCAAACATCCTGTTGTACACAAAAGTCATGTACTTCTTGATACCGCCAACGCTATCTCCGACTATTATCGGACCATCCTCAAACTCTCTTCTCATCATACGCGCCTCTTCTGAAAACACCTCGCCCAATTGTAGCATAACATCATGCCCCTGCTCCATAATCTAGAGCGGTCGGAATCGCTACAGACGTGCGCTAAGCGTCTCGCAGCAGACGCATAGCCATTGTTAGAATTTTAAGACGGCCGCCCTCCGGCTGTCTCCAGAGTTGGCAATTTCTTACCGTCAAATATCATACGAACGTCGTCTCCGGACAGAGTCTCGCGCTCCAGCAACGCATCCGCTATTGACTCAAGCTCTTCTCTATGCTTTGCGAGCATATCCCTCACCTCTTCGTGAGCATCGTTAATAATAGATCTAATTTCCATATCTATTACTTCGGATGTTTTTGGAGATATTTGATCGCTGGCTTCCAAATAGTATCCGTCTGAATCATAAAAAGATCTAAGCCCAAGCGTAGAGTTCATGCCCCATTTTATGACCATATTCTTCGCGGTTTGCGTTGCCTGTTTGATATCCTGCGAGGCTCCGGTAGTAATATTCTCATCTCCAAAGATCAGTTCTTCCGCTGCGCGCCCGCCAAGAGCCACCCTGATGTTTGATAGCAGTTCCGTCCTGGTAATTGAGAACTTATCCTTCTCCGGTAGTCTAACAACCATTCCCAAGGCGCCTCCCCTCGGAATTATCGTAACTTTGTGGATCGGATCACACTGTGGGACGAGCAATGCAATAAGAGCGTGCCCGGCTTCGTGGTAGGCCGTATTCCGTTTTTCTTCATCAGTCATACTCATGGACCTCCGCTCGGCTCCCATGATTACCTTATCCTTTGCCCTTTCAAAATCGCACATCGTTACATGTGATTGATTTCCGCGCGCGGCCAGCAAAGCGGCTTCGTTTACCAAATTCGCTAACTCGGCTCCGGAAAACCCCGGCGTTCCGCGCGCAATTGTTTGCAAATCGACGTCCTCGTCAAGCGGTACGTTTTTTGAATGTACCGTCAAAATTTTTGCCCTTCCGTTCATGTCCGGGTATTGGACCATGATTCGCCTGTCAAATCGTCCGGGACGCAGCAGGGCAGGATCTAGGATATCTGCGCGGTTTGTCGCCGCCAGTACGATGACGCCCTGCTTTTCGTCGAACCCGTCCATTTCAACGAGAAGCTGGTTAAGGGTCTGCTCTCTCTCGTCGTTCGCTCCTCGCATCGATGTGTCGCGTCTTCGGCCTACGGCGTCGATTTCGTCTATGAACACAATGCACGGAACATGCTTCTTGGCATGCTCGAACACCTCGCGGACCCTGCTTGCTCCGACTCCGACAAATACCTCGACGAAGTCTGACCCAGAAATGCTGTAGAACGGAACGTTTGCCTCGCCCGCTATCGCCCTTGCCAGGAGGGTTTTTCCGTTTCCCGGATCTCCGACCAGGAGGACTCCGCGAGGAATCTTGCCGCCCAGCCTCTGAAATTTTTCCGGCGATTTGAGGAAGTCTACAATTTCTTCCAACTCCTGTTTTGCCTCGTCTATTCCGGCGACGTCGTCGAATGTTACATTCACCTTCTGTTGCTGAAGCATTTTGGATCTAGCTTTGCCTATGCCAAGCGGGCCGCCCCCGATGCCGCCCTTGTTCCCAGACCTCATCTGTCTGGACGAGTAGATCATTAGCCCGATCAACAGCAGAATAGGAAACCACTGCATTAAGATGGACATCAAATATCCCCATCCAGATTCGCCGGAATCGACATGTATTTCCACTCCGTTATCTAAGAGTCTATCCACCATCTTCAAATCTATTGGAGCAACCGTTGAAAACATTTGCCCGCTGGAAAGAACCCCAGTAATCTTCGACGTGGAATTTCTGATTGATACTTCTCTTACGGCGCCATCAGATACCGCCCTAATAAACCTGGAGTAGGTAAGTTCCTGCGTACTAGCTCCAAGGAATTTCCCGTCGAATGGAACCGTCAGCAAGATTAACCCTAACACTAGGACAGACCATGACAGCGCATTCTTTAAATTCTTCTTCACGAGAGATCTATATATTCTACACAACCATTACGGCATACGGTTAATGCTACCACTTTGCGCCTTAAATTGCGAGTCTCAATTTGGCTTTTTCCGCTTTTCTTGGGGAGGCGCGCCAGCATTTACGCCACTACCGCTGGGCGATTTCAGCCGAATCTCGCACGCGAACTACCCCCGTCTAACTATGCGCGCGACCTTGCCGCCTCCGGGCTCTCGCGCGGTCCGCATGCGAAACGCCACGGGGGGTTATTGTTTCCTGGACAGCAGATCTTTCCAAAAATGTTCTATTTTCTTGAGAATAAGCGCACACTGGCCTAGATCAAATTTACCTTTTGTTCCGGGAGCAAATTCAGCCACGTGTTCATCTATTGCTTGGTTCAACTTGCTACACAAAGAAAGCCCGTCGTCTGTAAGTTTGAGAAAGGTAGCTCTCTTATCGTAGTCAGATTGCATCTGCTTGACGTACCCGTTCGTCACCATTTTCCTGATGTTATACGAGGCATTTGATCCAATATAATATCCCTTCGCTATCACATCGCCGGCCGTTATTACATTTCCGCCTATGTTCAACAAAATAAACGCTTGGACTGCGTTGATATCCACAATCCTCAGCAGATCTAGTTCACACCTTACCACATCAAGGAACAACCTATAGTTTCTCTCCCCTAAAACGGATATCTCTACACAACTATTTTTCATAATATTCACAAAAAATATAATCTTTACACTTGTTATTGTATCTAGATTTGGTTAAATATCCATTAATATACATATCTTATGCCCCCTCAATATAAAAACGATCACTATTCGCGCGAAGCTCTACAGTATGCGCCCAACCAAGCCCCCCCCCCGCGACATCGCCAACAACCGCTGAATCTCACTACACATATTACAATTAATCAGTTAATCGTACTTGACGTATTATGCGAATCTAGCGCGTTGATTTCCACGATACGAGTCACCAAATCGGATCTGGACTTAATGTCCACGGTCTCCATCAATGACTGTTTCTCGCTGGGATGCAACGGACAGGTCATCGTAATCGCGGAGACAAGCGCGTCAAGCGGAATTCTTTCCATGTCCGGCCAGCTTGGCAACATGTCCATAGACCTGAAGTACCCATTAAGGGCGCGCACAAGACGCTTCTTCTCTACGCCATCCGCATCGTCGTACTGGCTTTCCATGTCAACCGCAAATTTTTCATACGACACTTGGACTCTCTCAATCCCGGCAATATCCGGCGGGAAATCGCGCACGACCTCGAACCTGCAAACCCCCAACACACTTATAGCCACATCGCTGCCGGAAAAGTCAACTTCCATTATTTTACCGGCGCACCCAGTCTTGAATGTTGCGGAAACGTCACGCAAATTACCTAACATAGGGTTTGGCTGCATAATGGCAATAATATTACTTTCAATAACCTCGGACGATATGCTATAAAAGTCATCCCTCAGCATGACGATCGGCAGGTGCGCATGCGGCATCAATATCGTGGAGCGAACGCTAAATACCGGTAATATCTCTGGAAGACTCACAATATAACATTACTCGCAGCGCCACGCCGCATTGTAGCATAACGCTCTCACGCCTGTACATAAAAATATGGATGAAATCGGTCTACTATCTATATAAATTGATTTCTCCACATATCGCTACTACGATCCTTTCCTTGTTGAATCATATTTTCTTAAAAAGCCCTTAATTAACCGGACCCGGACGGTTGCGCGGCAACCGTCTGTTTTTGCTGCAGGAATTAATAATTTGGGACAATCTACGCGATCGATGGGATACGCGTAGACAGCGAAAAGGCGCAGCACAGCGCAGTTGCAAGCGCATCCATAGAGTCGGCGGTTTTTGTACCGTCACTACGGTCAATAGACGCGTTCAGTATCTTTTGCGCCATTACGCATACGCGTTCCTTGGACGCATGGCCAGATCCCGTTACGTTGTTTTTAATCTCATTCGGTCTGTACGAGTAAACTTGTCGTCCAGATTTTGACGCGGATATCATGGCTGCCGCTCTTGCCATCATCAGTTTCTCGCTAGTTTGCGGATTTTTGTTCACGAACACCTCCTCAATGGCAACGCATGTTGGGCTCAACAGAGACAGTAATTTCTGGACGCCGTCAAAGATAGCGACCAAGCGACTATCTAACGGTAATTTGGGATCGGGACGTATCACTCCGCAGTCGACATACCTTACTGCATTTCCGCCGCTAATATCAACGACTCCCCACCCAGATCTAAGAAGCCCTGGATCTCTTCCTAGTAT
>JAIRYU010000038.1 GCA_031267545.1 Holosporales bacterium
TTCTAAATCCGTTACCCTCTAAGGACAACGTAAGAGCTACGCCCTCTCCTTGGCGCTGTATTTCTCCCTCTTGTCTTCAAAGCCTTGAGAACGATTACACTCTTTGCAACGCCATTTCTGCGCTCCATTCCTAACTCCGTCTTTTCTGAGAAACGCGCTACCGCAGTACTTGCATCTATCCATTTACTTTTCCAGTCTCCATTGCGTCGCTCCGATCATTTTAACCATTCTCGGAGTTGGTTGTTAATCCCAGATTGCTGCCGGTATTGACGCAGATACCAGAATGGTGTAACTTTGGATTCGTGCGCTCTTAGCTCAGCAGGATAGAGCAACAGCCTTCTAAGCTGTGGGTCGGGAGTTCGAATCTTCCAGGGCGCGCCACTGTGCCGCGCGGGCAGTGCGGCGGATCAAGGGGATTTAAGAACGCGACCTACACAACGCGCGTAGCTCTGCCGGAGAGGAGCGCGACCGCATTCCTAGAACCGAGAATCTCCGGCGCCTAGGTACCAATGGAACTTTTTGAAGACGTCCACATACAGCCTCTTTTTAAAGTGCACGGAAAGTCTTATTATGTTGCCGGCAGACATCCACCTCCACGCGTCAAACTCTCTGTGCGAGGTCGCGTTTATGTTGATCCCGCTGTCATTACCTAGAAATTTAAGTAAGAACCATTTTTGCCGTTGGCCAACTATTCTGTTGTCTCTACGTCTAAGTTGGGGGGGGACGAGGTACTCAAGCCAGTCATCTGTCTCCGCAATTACCTCCACGTTATCAGTGCCAACCTCCTCCCTAAGTTCCCTGAGCGCCGCCTCCAGCGGCGTTTCTCCACTTTCTATTCCACCCTGCGGCATTTGCCATGGCTTCTTGAGAAACCAAGATATCATCTGCGCATTGACGGAATTCCTCTTACCTGCGAAAATTTTCTTATCGCTGTTGACCAACACCATACCAACTCCCATTCTGAAGCGGTCATCGTCAAAAATTTTATGCATACAAATTTCAATAAACTAATATTGCCATATGTTAGCAGACACAGCGCCGCAACTACCACCATAAACTAACGCGCGCCAGATTGCCAAATCACCCGCTTTATTCCGTAGCGGTTATTTCCATATGAAGAAAAATACAAAATGCTGCCAATTGTACGAAAACGCCACAATGGAGTATATTGGCAACATCCTAGACCGCCGGACGTTTCGCCTCGTATGAATTTGCGCAACCTTGAAATCCTTGAAAATGTGACGCATTCGCGCACGATTGTGTGCCTTGGGCAAATGCTGCGTTACATTCGTCCGTACAAAAGCCGCGCTATTTTAGCGATCATATTCTGCTGTATATCAAGTTCGATGGATGCTCTCATCGCGTGGTCACTGAAAGCGTATACAGACTTTGTGATAGTAGATAAGGTTATCTATGCCGTGTGGATCGTTCCGCTGGTAATCGTGACATTTGCAGTAGTTCAAGGGACGCTAAGCTACTTCGCAACGTACCTTAACGCTTGGGTAAGTTGGAAGATTTCCAATGATATGAAATCTAAGCTGTATGAAAAACTACTTACCTTTCCAGCCTCCTATTTTGATAATTGTAATTCGGGAGACGTTATTTTCAGGTTCAACAGAGACGTGGATGCCGCTAGCAACGGAGTTCTTGCAAAGCTTAAAACTGCCGTGTCGCGAACAACGTCGTCAATGGCTTTAATTTGCGTGTTAATGTGTAACTCTTGGAAGCTAGCAATCATCGCGATTATAACGTTTGGAGCCTCATTTATTCCGATATCAAAAATTAGAAAAAAGATGCAAGACGCGATGGATAAGACAGTTGCCGCCGATTCTAAACTCCTGTCCATATACCACGAAAGCTACGTTGGTAACAAGACAGTGGCGGCCTACAATTTAGCTAAATATCAAGCGGAAAAATTGCGCAACGTTCTTACAAATGTATTTCGTCTTAACATGAAAATTACACAAAAATCTTCGTGGCTGTCTCCAACGATGCATGTCATTGTCGCGATCGGAGCCGGGATATCGATAGCCTACGGAAGCCATCTGATAGTAACGCATCAAATCACGAGCGGAAATTTTGTTTCATTTATCGTGGCGCTTGTAGCGCTTTACAATCCGATAAAAAACATAGGTAGCAGCTTCAAGGAATTCAGATCGTCTCTAATGGCAATTGGACGCATAAGGGGAATTCTATCTGCAAATTCAACATTGAAGGAACGAGGAAACGCGCAAGTCCTTGACGGGCTAAGAAGCGATATCACATTTGATGATGTGCGCTTTGAGTACAAGACAGGGTTCCCCGTTTTGAAGGGGGTATCGATGAGCGTAAAAAAAGGAGAAACGATCGCGATCGTAGGTAGTTCCGGAGGCGGGAAGACTACGCTTGTAAATCTATTGCCGAGGCTATACGACGCGACGTCAGGCTCTATTTCCATAGATGGCGTCAATATCAAAAACTATACATTGACTAGCCTACGCGCCAATATAGCCGTCGTATTCCAGGATGACTTCCTTTTCACAGGAACGATTAGGGATAATATTGTGGTAGGAAAACATAACGCCACTGACGACGACATTCTGAAGGCCGTAAAAATTGCTAACCTTGAGGAATTCATTTCATCGCTTAGCGACGGAATTGATACGGAAGTTGGCGAAAGGGGCGTTTTGTTATCAGGAGGCCAGAAGCAGCGTATTTCAATCGCGCGAGCGGCTATCAAAGACGCCCCCATTATTATTCTAGACGAGGCAACATCCGCGCTGGATAACCAGCTAGAATCCGCCGTGCAGAATGCCCTGGACAACGTGATGACAGACAAAACAGTCTTCATAATTGCTCACAGACTATCAACCATACTGTGCGCCGATAAAATCGCAGTAATCAATGACGGCATGTTGGCGGAGTTGGGGAGCCACGACGAGCTGATGAGGGCTCGAGACGGCAAATACCGAGCTCTGTATGACATGCAGTTCAAAGAGGATAATTGGCCCTAAGTACGTCGGATATTTCAAAGACAAAGCGAAGGAATCGGTCTTGGGCGTTGCGTTATTACCGTATGATGAGGATGCGGCGAACGGGGACATGCGAACAGACACAGTTACAACCATATGTTCAATGAGATTCTTTATGTAGATAGTATGGGCGTAAGCAGTGTGGAATGGATCAGAACACATAATGTTAAATCAGAGTGCAGACGTCGTTAACAGAAATCGGCTATGTTTTGCCGGATTTGAGAAAAGCCAGAACCATGCGCTAGCGGAGGGTTATAAGTCTATATTTGAGATATTACCCGGCTAAATCGCATAGAAGCCTAAGCGTTACTCAAAATCGGCGCAAGCGCCATAAATATCGCTCATGATTGCCGTTGGCAGAAATTTAACGTATGCGCGCATGGCAATCCCCGCGCGCAGAAACGCATTGACGCGCGTCACTGTAAGCAGGTAGAATAGCGGTGTAGTTTTGTAGATAATCTCTTAAGGAAACAGAAACATGAATTTACACAAGATGGCGCTGCTTGCAACAGCGATATCCATGTTTGCCGGGCAAACGCACGCATCAAGACGGGGGCCGGAGGATCCGGAGCCGGTCAGAGTACCCGATACCCAACAAACGCCCTCCAAGCCAAAGGCCCAGCCGCCTGCCCCAGGGAAGTCACCGGCTCCAGTTGCTGCAGGTTTATTCGCGCTGCCGGCGGCTCCAGGGAAGCCATCGGCGGCTCCGAAGCCGAC
>JAIRYU010000021.1 GCA_031267545.1 Holosporales bacterium
CTACGTTGACATCGTAGGGGTCACAGGTTCGATCCCTGTTGTGACCACCATTACCATCCATGCTACAGCATCCGCCAGTAGTAGCGTAAATCTTGAGCGCTTCCGCCGCATCGTTACGGAGTTACTCGCCGCACTTGATTCTTGCAAATTTTTTCCGACCGACAGACAGAATGCAGTCTCCGTTGATTGTTTCCTCGTATCCTTCAATGAGCGTCCCGTCAACCTTTACCCCATGCCCGTCTATCAGCCGCTTAGCCGCAGTAATGCTCGCGGCAAGTTTTGCATCGCAAAGCGCATTGTAAATTCTTGTCCCGCGTTTGATTACGTAAGTATCAATACCATGAAGCGTATCGTCTTGCGCTCCATCCCCAAACAATGCGCCAGCCGTAGATTTAATGAGTTGTAAATCGGCTGTAGGATGGACAAAGGACGTCACAGAATCCGCCAACGCAACCTTCATGTCATTGATGGCCGCGGCGCCTACGAATTTCTCGCATTCGTTAATTTCGTTAAGGCTCATATCGGAAAATAATTTTAAAAACTTCGACACGTCAGCGTCATCCACGTTTCTCCAGTACTGCCAAAACTCAAATTCTGAAGTCAAATTTTTGTCGAGCCATATTGCGCCATTTTCTGTTTTTCCCATCTTCTGGCCGCGAGAATTTGTGAGTAGAGGAGTGGATATGCCGTACGCCATCTTCCCGGTTCGCCTTCGTATAAGATCCACTCCGAAAATCATATTTGCCCATTGATCCGCTCCCCCCAACTGAATTTTACAGTTGTGATTTTCAAAGAGGTAAAGGAAATCGTAGGCTTGTATCAGCATGTAGTTGAATTCCAAAAAGCTGAGGTGCTGCTGCCTTTCCAGTCTGGCGCTGACGCTATCAAGCGCCAACATTTTGTTCACTGAAAACAGCGGGCCATATTCTCTAAGGAAGTCCATATAGTTGAGCTTCGAGACCCAATCGTTATTGTCCAGGAGAATTGCGGCATTTTCGGCTCCCTCGAATTTGACGAGGGTATGCAACTTGGATACGATGGACGACATGTTCCGTTCGATTACATCCAACTCCAACATGGCCCTCTGCTGATCCTTCCATGTAGGATCTCCGATTTTACCGGTGGCTCCCCCGATCACTATAATCGGCTTCAGACCAGCTTTCTGTAACTCGTTAACAAGCTTTACCCACAGTAAATGTCCAACATGGAGACTTGGCGCAGTGGGGTCGCATCCTATATAAAATATAACCTGCTCGGCTCCATTGCAAATGAGGTTATCCAAAGATTCGGAGTCAGTAATCTGATACAAAAACCCACGATCGTCGAGGTTATTCAAAACGCATGAGTTAAACTTGTTACATGCCATGGCCACAACACGCTCTCCAAAAAATCGCGACTACCCGTTGACTCTATCATATCCAGGCTCTTATATGTTGAACATAAGTCGCATAACTAAGAACAGGACCGCCTCATGCAAAAAATGTATTGAATGCCGATCTACTGACGGGATTACCGATACCTTATCTCAGCAAAATAAAACCTCAAAAAATGCGCAATAAGCTTCATAAGGCAAAGCGTATTGGTATGTTCGCGTGTAACGGCCCAAATGCAAGCAAGCATAAAATTCGTTTTCACCAGGACATGAGTAAGGCTGGCGCAATCGAACGAGTCAGCCGCGCCCTCTAATCCAAATAGCGCTCGCTGCATAGCGCGCTCTGCGTCTGGACCAATTTCGGATTCTAGCCGTAATACCAGAGCTGAATTCTCCAGCGAATAGTCTACGAAACGTTTACAGACCGAATAAGCCTTATGGAGATCCATGTCTTTGACGCTGAGCGCTGTCTGCAATATTGGCTGCGGTTCTACTTCCTCATGCTCAGTTCGGACTATTTTGCGAAATTCATTCAAAGCCAACTCAATAACGCCTCGCGAAATTTCTTGTGGAAGCGTTACTTTGTTTGTAACGTCCTGATCGCTAATCATAATTTTTATACTATGGACGTCGCTTCCGTCCAGCGCCCATCTCGGATATGCTCCGTCGCCCTGAAATAACCTTGCAAGAGGCCGCATCGGCGGGTCTTGCCCATATGCGTACAATGCTGCAATACTGTATACTAATCCATTATGATCCAAGACCGACGCGCATTCGTTTTGATTAACCAAAAACATGATAGGGTCATACCAGAGATCATTCGGAGTTACTTCTAAAAATTTCTGAGGTTCTTGGAGTTGATCTCCAACTACGCCCCATTCGGCCCAAGTTATCCGTACCACTGGATGGCGGGGCGCTGATCTTTCAGTAGGCTCTGTTGCCGATAGGCTCGGCGTCACTAACAGTAGGGCGGCTGCAACTATTGGTAAAAACATATTAACAGATCACTGTTTGTGGCATGCATCTTATTCTTCCCCAACGTCGCGCACATTGCATTCTATTCCGATAACACACTTTTTTGCAATTCCAAAATGGCAACGGCTAATTCCTCCGGCCTAGGCGGACACCCGTACACAACTGACGATATAGGAATGTGATCTCCAAGGTTACAAACTACAGAGTCGGATTCCGCAAACAGACCGCCGCTTATTGCGCAACTACCCATGGCTATGGCATATTTTGGTTCTAGCATCTGCTCGTACAGCGTCACCAATTGAGGCAGCATCTTCTTTGTCACTGTGCCGGCTACGATCATCAGATCTGCGTGGCGCGGGCTTGCTCTGAACAGACATCCGAATCTATCGAGGTCTATCCTGCTGGCTGCCGCATGCATCATCTCTATCGCGCAGCATGATAGACCGCACGATAGAGGCCACATGGATTTGGCGCCGGCCCACCTCGCCATGCGCTCAAGACTAGAAACAAACACGTCCGATAATCTAGTCATAGCATGTTCCATATTGGATCCTTGATTTTTTTCAGATTTTCACGGTGCGCGACTAACTCGTCTTCCGACGCCGTAAACTCTCTATCCGGAATTTGGTATGTCTGTGGCCTGTTGACGTCTTGGGGTTTACTACTGCCGAATAGGGTATTCTGACGTACCTCGACAGACATATTGACGTATACCTCTGCCAGAAGTTCCGCATCAATTAGCGCCCCGTGTTTTAGTCGCATAGAATTGTTTACCGAGAACTTTCTGCAGAGAGCGTCTAGCGTGGCTGGAGATCCCGGATATTTCGCCTTTGCCATTGCGAGCGTATCGACCACGGTATCATATTGAATCAAATTCGCGCCAACTAACGAAAACTCATAATTCAAAAAGCCTATATCAAACGGGGCGTTGTGAATGACCAACCTAGAACTACCTATAAAATCTAAGAATCCCAGATACTCGTCCTTAAACGCCTTAAACTGTTTCAGGAAATCTAGGGTTAGCCCGCTTATCTCCTCCGCTTCTCTCGACACCTCCCTTTCAGGGTTTAGGTAGACATGATATGTGTTATTTGTAATCCTCTTATCAATAATTTCAACGCATCCAATTTCAGTAATGCGATCGCCGCTAGCCGCAGACAGGCCTGTGGTTTCAGTATCGAGCACAATTTCTCTCATTGTGATTTCTTTGAAGCTGTAGCCAACGGATGGCATCTATCATACACATCTGATACATGCCTTTGAGCGACGTCGGTATACACCTGCGTCGATGAAATTGACGAATGGCCAAGAAGCTCCTGGATACTTCGCAAGTCGCCGCCGCATTCCAATAGATGAGTTGCGCAACTGTGGCGTAATGCGTGAGGAGTTACCGTAGCGGAAAGGCCCAATATCTTTCTGGCAGCTTTCACGAGCTTTTGAACCGATGACGCCGAGAGTCTATTACCGTCCTTATTGACAAATAATGCCTCAGTATTTTCATACTTTGCCTCAGAAATGTAATCTTTAATAGCCTGATTTATTTCGCTGGCTAACGGTACGCTCCTGACCTTACCGCCCTTTCCAAGGACATATATAAATCCGGAAGACAGCGACACATCTTTGCGATTCAGCCCTAACGCCTCGCTTATGCGAAGCCCAACGGAGTAGATCAATGCCAGTATCGCCCTATCTCGTTTAACGATCCACGCCGTCTGCTTTAGACTGCCAACCACGTCGAGAATTTCGTTAATTTGTTCGATTGTAAGCGGTCTCGGCAACGACTTATTGATCTTTGGAGGTTTCATAGTGACAACGTCGCTCGCGTATGTCACGCCGTCAGTCTCGCCTAAATATTTCAGAAAACTCTTCAATGCAGACAACCCCCTGGCTACCGTCCTAGCAGACTCGCCATGTTCTCTACGACACAGGAACCAAGCTCGCGCGTCCCCTTTACTGATGTTTTTTATGTGATCGACGGATATTGTCTCGGCCTTATAATTCGCGAGGAATCTTATGAGTAATTTGAAATCGGAGAGGTATGACAAGACGGTGTTGGAGGACAAGGCCCTTGCGCTTTCAAGACACCTTGTCCAACTTTCAATTACGCTCGCCAACCAAGCGTCGCTCATCTCACCCTAGCATACAACTCTGTTTTCTGCGACGGCGCTCTTGAACGTTCTACCCAAATACAGCGCTACTACGAACCAGAGTACGATAAGCGGGAATCCTACCGCCCCGCCTAACGTCAAGAAATGAGCCTTACCGGCAACCTCTCCAAATGCCGTCTGTAGAGGCTTCATTATCATGTTAACAAGGGAGCCGGCTTCTTTGGAAGCTCTCGACCCAAACGTCTCAATCCACGCCTGAGCTTTGAAGTGAACATCCTTGGTGGTTGGAATGTAGAGCTGCTTCAGCGACGGACCGTTCAGCGCATAGTTAATTGCCTTCGATCCAACCATCAACACGAACAGGAAGTTTAGAGAGTCCATAGATATGAAGCCTACCAGCGCCAATCCGAGTATCACAGGCATGGCCGCAAGAGCTGCGCCTATTCCAAGGAATTTGGTTATGTTGCTAACTCCTAAGAGTAAACACAACAATGACACCATGTTAACGCTGGATCCATATAGGCTCAAGTAGCGGCTAAGCTCGACTCCGGAGTACATGTCACTCGCTGCCAGCTTAAAGCTGAAATCAAATATGGTAACGATGAACTCGAAGATAAAGTTCGCCGCAAAGATGCTGACAAGGTATTTGTGCGAAAATAGAAGCTTGAGTCCGTCAGTAAATCCAGGCTTCTTCCCTTTTGTTGCTTTTTTCTCTTCGTCTTTTTGCTCGCCTCCGTGATTGAATGAGACCAACAGCTCCTTCGGAGTCACTGCGAAAAACCTTTTGACCAGCGGGACTATCAACACCACCATGCATCCAAGTATCACAAGCGACAGAGCATCCGTCGTTAATCCAATTCTACTGGGTAAACCGCCGACGCTATACGGTAGTACAACGCCGCCGGACTGTCCCAGAGCATATATGAGCGGGAATCCTCTTTTGGCGGTTTTGGGATCCGTAATATCTGCAGCGAATGCCCAAAACAGGGCTATCACAATTGATCCGAAGCTCTCGACAAAGAAGTACCAAAGATACCCTACTGCGCACGCCATTACGCCCTTATCAAGGGTGTGTGACTGGAACAAAAATACAATTGCCGCAAATACCAAAATCGAAATCCCGTAGAATACAGGTAGCATCATGAGCATCTTTTCTTTTGGATATTTGCCGACTAGCTTCGTGTAGAATGCCACAAGCGGCAGTAACAAAAAGACAGACACAGTCTTTGCATATGGCAAATACAACTTGCCAACGAAGTCTATGAATATCGCATCTTTGAGGGGACGCAGCGTCCAGTACGATCCTACGACGATCATAAAGATCGCCCCCATCCTTAAAAACTTTCGAAATTCAGGCTCTTCAAAGTTCCCGAAATTGAACTTGCAAAGCCTCATAAATAAGTTAATCATCTTTCCTCTGGAAAATTCAATGAAACTACAACCGTGTGCGGATTACTAAAAACTCAGGATCCAAACAATGCCGCTACACCTATGGTGGACAGTGTAGCATTACTTCACACGAACGTCCAAGAACTTTGTAAGCGAACTAGAGTTACATGGGCAGCGTATGCTCCCGTAAAGGTATGGTTGTCGAAGTTGGGTAAGCACATCAACCGTTAAGGGAGGAAAACTGATTTTGGGAAGCTCAACTGAGAGGCGTTAGCCTTTCATTGCTACGTCTCAGAAATTTTCTGTGACGTCGCTTTTTTGTTGATAAAAATATATCCGAAACGTTATCGTAAACTTATAGAGAGTTTTATTTTTGAGAAAAATTATGAAAAAATTTTGCACTTTAGCGATGATATCCATGATAGGCACTTCTGCCGCATTTAGCGCAGAGGAGCAACGAACAGAGTTGAGCGGAATCTTTGTAGTGAGAGATGCTGGCTCGATAACTTGTCTAGATGGTCGCATCTTCCATATAATGTAAACAATGAGTAAATTCGTGAAATATAGATCCTGATAAAGACTTCAGTTTAAGGGCAATATCCCCTCTCGCCCCCACACAATAGTATTGCCTATCTTGAATACCTGCCCCATTCCTGCTATATACATTTGGATTGATATTAATCCCATGCCAAAAACACGAGCTACCCTTCTGTTCTACCGGCAGCTTTCCCGATTCCTCAGGACCTATATCTACGATCCTCAACCTCGCCCCAGGCGGTTTCTTTAACATCAGTAACCTAAACATCGCATTACCTACGACGTTGGCGCAGATCTCATCCAATGCTTTGGAGAAGAGTAATTTGTCATACTCTATGAACTCGTCTATTCTCCTCCTTACATCTGTATTATAGAGCCTCCCAGCTTATTCCGCCTCTGATAGCCACAGCGCGCGCTCAGCTCTTTTACTTAAAGGCCTGCCTATAATATCTCCAACGTAATCCAAGAATGTTTCAAAGTTCTTCTCCTCATTGTCCT
>JAIRYU010000058.1 GCA_031267545.1 Holosporales bacterium
TTTTCTTAAGCTTACCTGTAAATTCAGACGTTTCATCATCAACTACCACTCCTATGATATGACTATTTCTAAAATTAACAATAACTAATTGTCCGGATTGCAACTCGTAATCATAGGCGTACGAATACGTTCCGCTCAAATCCCGCAATACGGCAATATTGTATGCTCCCATGTAAGTTATGTGACTCTAAATAACTTGGAACATCGCGGTAGACTTGGTTAACCGATCACTCAGGGTAAACGATATGCTCATTTTGAGGTGCTGCGCGAGTTTATCGAAGGAAACGTCATCTATTTCAACGTTTGAAATTCTGCCTTCGAATTTCAGTATAGCTTTCCGACAGCATGTTTTAAACAAATTCAACCAGTCCTGCGATATCCCGACAGATTGTAAATCTCGAATCCCGTACGCAAACGGAAAGTCGTAAATATCGCCGTCTATATAATCAGACGGAATCGTTAGCCTTGAAGCGAGTATGTTTTCTATTTCCTTGATTATCGACAGCAACAGCTCGTCGGCAGATTTAACATACGTCCGGCCAACGCCAAATTTCGATAACAATGGAGCGTCGATTCTCAGATTCGTCACCTTTGTGAAGCCGCTCCAAGTTTTCTTATATAAATATCCAACGTATATGCAAGGCTAGTAATCCAGAACAAAAGCGCGGATATTGCGCAACTCCACAATGTCGAAGACAACCCAAATATTTTCCAATTTATTTGATCGCAATATGACTTCGTATCCTTGATTTTATCTCCTAAAATTTCCACGGTCATGTCTATCGTCGGCAATTTTGCGACGCAGCTTTGCGGACCGGTCCACCAGTGACTCTCAACTCCCAGATGATAAATTCCAAAGGCAAACGTTAAAAACACGGACGCCAATACAAAGCTCCCCGGTACCCATCGTCGCAACGAAAGAGCCGAAAGCGCAAAAGTTGACAGGTATAAATACCTAGTAATCAAACACAACTGACACGGCCTTACCCCAGTTATAAACCCTGATAAAAACGATGTCGAGAGCAGCGCGAAGGCCACGCACAATGTAACCGCGTAGACAACCCTTAGTTTCGGCAACGTCGCATCTCCGCACCTGGTAAGCGCCAGATCTCTAACGAGTTCAGTATGCGGTTAGTCGATGCGTAAAGTCCAGTGGACTCTCAACAATATTTTGACGACGTGTGTTTTGCGCCACATGATTTATTGGAACTGCGCCTCGCGCCATACCGGGTGAAATACATGAGACATCCCCGATATGTTATTTTCGGCGCCGCGCGCTTGCTACAGCTGCGGTAGCGCGGGGTCGTCTCCGACAGTATTAGAAAGCGTAGGCACATCGTCGCGTAAAGCCTGATCTGCCGCGGCTATGGCGGTATTCGCAATCTCTTCCGGCAGCGTATTCGCCGGGGCGTCCGTTATCGTCTCGACGTTCTGTTCTGTGATGGGAAGCGTCGATTCTCCCAGAGTCGCCGCGTCGGATGCGGCTATCGGTTTTCTCCGTAGGAGCGCCGAGCGAGCGGTATCTCCTCTGCCTGTTGAGCGTATATTTGTCGTTCTTTTCATTTCGCTTCTTGTATTTTCTTTTGTCGTTGCTTGAGCTTCGTTTGTCGCGCTTAACGGCTGCGTATCATCTGGTTGAGTCGATTGGGTTTGCTGCGAGACCCTCTGCGTAAATTCATTTATGGTAGCGCCCAGCGCTTCAATCTGTCCTGGCGTAGCTTTCGTTCTGTCTAAGGATACTGCCCTGAGCTGTGGGAGATTCCCGCTTTTCACCCCGTCGATTAAAGTTGCTACTCCAGCGTCAGTTATTCCTGTCCCGGATACGTTTAATATGACAACGCTTGATAACAGTTGCGTCGCCTGCGCTACCGCATTGTCGTTGACCTGGGGATTGTTCGAGATGTTGAGTATTGCCCGTCGACCGCTATTTGTTAAGGCGGTTACTATGCGGACCATACTTTCAGGCGTTAAACGCGTTCCGGATACGTTTACGTATATATTCTGCGCGCCAGTTCCGTACGTGTTAGTCTCACTCAATGTTGTTAGGAATTTCTCAATTGCCGATATCCCATTTGCGCCAAAATCTCGGGCGTTACTGAGATCTATTACCGGAATTCTCAGACCGAGGCATCGAGCTAGCGCTTGCTCGCACGTTACCACTTGGGTTATAGCGCCGCCGCCTCTACGTATTTGCGGCTTCGCTTTGGCCTTTATATTTGGCGCAGTACTATAAGCGTTCTGCGGTATAACGTTTGCGTCCTGCGCTTGAACTGTCGGTTGCGTTGTCTCTACTATTGCTTCCGCAGTTTGCCCAGGTAATTCCGGTGTTTCAACTACGATCGACGCATCATTAGATTGGAGCTCCGTCTTTGAGTATGATTCTGGGATGTCGTTTTGTGTCGCAAGAGGAGTTGTTGGGCCCTCAACTTGGACTATCGGGCTTTGCTGTGTGTCTATCGCGTCTTGAGTTGTCGATTCGGAGCATGCGCCGTTTGCGGCTACCATATACGCCCCCACAACTGCTACTAGCAGCATATTTGATCTCAATATCGTCATGATATCCTCCCTCATTAAATTTTGTCTTCTATGAAAGATCTATTCGCTGGTATTATTGTAATTTAATATTGTTAATTTTTGGTTAAGTATTCTGTGGTTAGGAATCAGAGCATGTAAATCATATGAAATGGACATCTCCCAAGCTTATCAATGTTCTTAATTGTCTCGCCCCAGAACGCAACCGATGGCGGCTCGCACTCTCAGTTTTCTGTCTCTGATTGCTGCGTGTCTCCCTATTCGACGCTAGGCGCCTCTGGCGGATGTGGGTCTTGGAATATCAAGGTTCCACTTACTTCGAGCTTCGCTTCCATCCGTATCGTGAGGTCGGACGTTACCATCATTTCCGCTCCCGGATTGATTTTGACGTACACCTGCCTATTTGTTCGGCCGACTATGAGCTCTTCATCAAACACCGCTCCCATTGGGGCGGTGTTTGTTTCTCCAAGCGTCACTGGACATCTCCAGGTTGATTCGGTGAGATACATGTTATTGCCCTCCAAGATTATTGCGGGTGTAGTATCTTCCTCCTTCGTAAAGATTACGTTGTAGCCGCTTTGATTGGACAGAGCCCCCTTGATTGTATGCTCTCCGTACGCCTTTATTCCTCCGTCTACTCCGCTAGCGTCCGTAATGCGAATAAGATCATTGCTTTCAGCCATCTCTAGTGTGTCAATCGCTTTATCTTCGTACGTACTCACCGTTATCTGGTCCACTGTGACTCCGAACTCCCTTAATGTCTGTTCTGCCAGTTCCTCGGTTGTTGAGCTTTGTATGGCTTCGTGAAGCGCTAATTGTGTCTCGTTTACCGTTTTGAGTATCGGTATCTGCAGGCTGAGATTTGGCTGTATATCATATGTTCCGTCTCCAAGGGTAAGCTTGTACATTCCCGCTCCCGGCAGACCTGCAGGCGCCGCCTCTTGCAGTTCGTCAAGGCTGAATTTCAGCGCTCTGCTGATTATCATGTTATTTGCGAAGCGTACCGTTGGGCCGCTTGCTCCTCCCACCGCCCTGACCTGATATTCTGTAGCCGTCTCGTTTCCCGGTTTAGGCCTTTTCCAGATTTCTGCCTTCGTAAGGCGAGCGGTCATGTATACGCCATCTCCAAGGTCCGAAGCTACTACTTCGCTGGGATTGCTATCGTCCTGTGCTGCTATATCAAACATCATGGCCTTGACGGCAGTATGCGCTATGAACCAATCGCCATCCGGATTATCTATTCCTGGATATAAGCCTGCGTTTTCTGTCGCCCACCGAATTCTCATCGCCTTCATATCGTCTGAGTCCGGATCTCCGGAGAATATTTGGTCGTATGCGTATATCGATCGCATTCCGCTAGAAGCTTCGTATAGCTCAGAGAAGAGTGTGGTACACATCAGCGTTAGCGCGTTATCTACGGAGTAAGCGAGCGGCTCCTCAAGAAATCCCCATCCCTCGCCATAGTCCTGCGTACTGGTAAAGTCTTGCAATATTATGGATCCGCTAGTTGGAGGTAGACTTCCTATCCGTTCTTCGTCGAGCGCCCCATCCTCGTCCTTCGCTTCCATTACTATGCATCCCCTATTTGTAATTATGGCGCCGGGCACGCACCTCACCGCAGCTTCGCGCATGTCAATATGAGCCGCCGGATTGAGATCTATGATTCCCTCCATCTCCAACGTTGCCCCTTCCTCCAAACGGATGCGCTGTTGAAAAGGAGTGGCTGGATTTCTTATCTCTAGTGGCGAACCGGTGACGGTTACAACTTGTCCGCCATTCACTAAGGCTCTGTCGCCGGATGATGCCCACGCGATATCTGCAGAAGTTTTTTTCCCCGCCGCTTCTACCGCATCTATAACGATCGCCGCCGCGCAAATCATATATACGTAGCTTTTGAATAACGTTCTTTTTTTTATGTTCATTCCGCCCCCATGTTCGCCTTATTTCTTCATTATACTATTCCAAAATGATTGCCGTTGTATGAATAACGTCACATTATTGTTGTGTAATTCTTGACGCGGACAAGTATTAGTTGGGCGAATTTCGTTCAAAATCCTGAAATAAATCTAGTTTTCAGGGAGTTGGGGGAATTTGAATTCCAAAGCTAAGAGTTGCCTTTGCGCCGCGGAGTCCGCCAATGGACTGTGTTAATTTTAGAGCAAGCTTCGTATTTGGCGATATGCGTTTTTCGATGTTGAGCGACATCTCAAAACTTCCTTTTCCAAGTTTATCAATATTCTTAATTGTCTCTCCCCCGAATGTAACCTTTGATTTTGAGCCAAATTGCTTAACATATTTCACTGACGCGGCAATACTGCACGTATCTCTATGAGATATGAAACTCAAACCCGGGATCAGTGAGACTCTGTGCAGGTTGTTGATATTGATATCGGCGTCTGTAGCCGACTTCAGTTTTGACGTATGAATCCACGAATAACCTGCCGTAACTTCAGGTCTTATTATTACGTTAGCGATCTTTGCTAGGGAGTATCCGAATTTGGCGTCGCAGTTGACGGCGCTCGACGTCGCGTTCAATCCCAAGGTTGGGTTGTTTCTTGTTTTGAACTTGATATGCGAGTACGATACCTGAGTCTCCAGAGATTTTGTAGCGTCGAACCAGGAGCCTTTCACGCCGCCCGTGTATTCGTTGATTCCAGACTTATACGAGTTTAGATCCAGGTTGCTTTTGGTAATAGCTACGTATGCGGTCGGAACAAATCCAACTTTCATTCCTTCAAGCTGGATTGTCTTCCCATCAACGCCAATCATCGAACCATACTTCGTTAACCTAGAGCCGCCCGCGTCTGTTGAAATATTGTATTTAGCGGCGTGAGTTTTGTTCCATATTGAGTATCTCCCGCTTGGATCTCGATTGGTGAATCCAAATTCGTCAAACGTATTATTTGATCCAACTGCCGTCACTCCGCTTAGTCCGGCGTCTTTCAATCCGGCAACGAGCATTCCAACTGGTTCGAGCAATTCGTACCCAAGAATGTTTCGTGTCATCATAATCTTTCCGCGGCCAGCTCTGTTTGATCCGTAGAAGTAATACGGAACATTATCTATTACGGCTCCCGGCGTTCCGTCGCCTCCGGTTGTCTTTGGATAGATACCATTCGCATCTACATCTACTCCGTTATCATTAACCTCGGCGTCCGGCTTTATAACAGTCAGGTCGTTACTGATCGCTATTTCTGGATATCTGTTATCGCCCGCGTTGCCAAAGTCCAATAAGGTGAACACATGACGCTCTTGAGTCGGCCGACTAATAAGTCTTACTCCATTCAGTACAAATGTATGGTCTAGGCCGCTAGTAATGCCGATTGCAGAAGTAAAGTGGTCGGCTTCGTTTTTTGACGGATCGAAATCGAAGTACAGTCTGACATCGTTTGTTAACGACCACGACCTAGTGTCGAGCCCGTCTACGTTAAGGCTGTTCGCTCCGTTAACTACTATGTCGTCGACGATGTGGTTAGTCCATGCTGTGATTGCCGATCCCATACTAACTGGTCCCCTCATATCAACTTCCGCCAGTTCGTCGCCGGCTATGATGAGGGTTCCTCCATCCAGCACGAAGCCATTAAGTGTGGCGCGTTCTCCATTCATTAACGCAAGTACCGCTTTCTCCCCTCTTACAGCGGTGTCGTTCAGGTCCACGTTATCGTAAAGCATGTTAACTCTCGCGTGTCCTGACACCGTTATTTCGTCTACTTTTTGCGCGTTACCGCCTTCTCGCCTCTCTCCCTCATATACGTTTGTTGTTCCGCATGTGAGCGTCAGCGGGCATAGGCCGCTCGTTGAATCTATATCCAGTTGGCCGTTCGGATCCGGATTTCCGTACTCGTCAACAACTCCAAATGTTCCCCCAAACATAGCGCCTTTATAGACGCTGGAGCTGCCAATGTCGCTTGTGCGTACCTCAAACCTCGAGCCGCCACAAACTCCAACTTGCCCCCTGAACCCAGAGCAATTTCCCTTTACCAATACCGTGCCTTTTTGGAATACGATACGATCTGTGGGTGTGCCTATCACGTCTCCATACAATGAGAATATCCTATGGCCTTCCGTATCTGCCGCATTGGCGTCGCTTTCATCCAACGTGTCTTCATTGGCTATGTCTCTTTCTAATGGGATGTTGAAATACAATGTAGCGTTACCGTTCATGTTAATGACTGGCCGGTTGCATTCGTCTTTTGCTCCTCCCTGACTTTCAAATTCGACAGGAGGGGTTTGTCTTGCATATGCAAGAGCGATTTTTCGTTCGTAATCGTCAGGATTGCTTAGGGCGGCGTGTAGTTCCTCTGGAGTATCGTACGTTACGGACGTCGTACTTCCATCTTGATGTATAATTTCTCTCTCGTCCCCAACTCTCCCGAGATTAATTATACCTCCGAACATTGCGCCGGCGTTGTCTATTATTACGCCGCCGCCATATACATTGAAAACTCCGTTGTGCCATGAGTTATCCCCGGCATATATCGCTACTGGATCGCCTTTGTCGTCTCCTACCTCGAATTGAGGTAGACTCTCGCGAGGGTGGTAGAATCGGCTAATGCCGCTGTTTCCCATGTACCATGGTTCGAATGCCATGGTATTGCCTATGGTTCCCGTCGGGCCTGTTTGAGTTATTACGGCGGTACGGTCTACGTCGGGAAGCGAGTACGCAGTTCCATTAACGGTGAAAACTCTGACGCCTTGTCCATCATATCCAGCGGCGCTGTACAGTGAAGCTCCCACATACGTTGGTTCGCTAACATTCAGATTTATAGTCTCGTGACTAACGTCGTAAGCTTCGGTATTGCGCGCAAAAAATTCGTCTGGTGATTCTTCATTTCCTGTAGTCGTCGGGAGTATCAAATCGGATGTTACCTGAGCCGTGACGTATTTCTTGGCTACGGTTCTTTCATCGTTTGTTCCGGGGATCCGTCCGTCTTCGGGAGTTATTATGACGGCCTTGCTTGGTTTATATATGTCTCTTATTCCGGTTGAATTGACGAGGTCAAAGTACGTAGCTTCTTCTCGTATCTGTTCATCGCTTAAAAGCGGATATCCATACTCGTCATTGCCATTGAGCATGAATCCGTTTTGATCGGTATCAGCATTGGCCCTCTCTGTTAATGGATCGTCTCTTAGAAACTCGCATCCGTTATAAATTATGCCGTCGCCAACGATGGACCCGCCGTCGCTTAACGTAACGACGCCGCTATTGTGAAGTTCTGCGCCGCCTTCCAAAGTCATTTGCTCGCCAACGTAAAATTTTACTGCGTAATTTCTTATCATTCCACTTGACGTTACAACTGACTTTCTGTCTACTTCAATTTCTGATTTTTTTTCTGCAATAATGGTTCCGTCCACCAATGCGACAACGGCCTCTTCCACCACAACTTCGTCCGTACCCTGCGTTGCGTATGTCGTTGACGTAGCCAACGTACAGACAGCGATCGATAAGATTTTTGTGATGAATCTTGACACTTGCTATTTGGTTAAGGTAATCCTCACCGTATTGTTCCATTGCGGTTGTTACAGAATTATTAAACTTTGAAGGAAATTAAATCAAAGTCCCTTGGGGAATCTAAAAACGTGTGGGAAAAATGGACCGCTGCAAATATTATGGAGCAACAAACCTAAGGAAAGGGGAGATAGTTCGCGGTACGCAGAAGTACAAAATGTAAGAGCCGCAATAAATATCAAGTAAATAGAGGTTTGGGGTTAAGGTTTGATCAAAGAGAAAGGAATGCGGCTTTGGCTCTATACTTGGAGGGGAACGGGTTTAGAGGGATTACCAGAATATTATCAAGGATATTCAACAAGAAGTTTGTATATCAGACAATAATTCAATAGATAACGAATTTTGCAAAGGCCGCAAAAAACAGCTTCCATGCGCTCAAAATGAAGAGAATGTTGAAATAATTGAAATGGATGAGTTGTATGCGTACGTTCAAAAAAAGAAAACAAAATCATAGTATGGACTGCCGTTGATAAAAACAGGATGCGTTTTGTCGCATTTGAAGTAGGGAAAGGTAACAGTAATGACTTAAGGAGACTTTGTTGAGGTATT
>JAIRYU010000015.1 GCA_031267545.1 Holosporales bacterium
TGTTAGATCTAATGTTGTTTAGTACGGCTTATTTAAGCTTGCCCAATATTACTACCCTCTGAATGCCGTTGAGATCGCGCTCGATTCCTATCGTTTCCAGTCCATGATCAATGTTCATAAATTTTTCGCTTTGATCGAATCCGATTTCGATGAACGCTTTTCCGTTATGATTCAAAAATTCTCCGATTTGCGGCAGGATGGCGAGATATGCATCCATTCCTTCTACTCCTGCAAAAAGCGCAGTTTGCGGATCAAACTGCGCGCTCCTATCAAGCGCAAAGGTTGTCGAAACATACGGTGGATTGCACACGATAATGTCGAATGTTTCCGCGACGTTTGCGAACCAATCGCTTAGGATAAATCTGCACCGCGCTCGCAATCCTAATTGGGTTGCGTTTGTTATTGCCACATCCAATGCCTGTCCTTCTATATCGACGAAGCTACATACCGAATTTTTATACATCGTCAACAATGAGAGACCTATACACCCGGTCCCGCTTCCAAGATCGAGAATTGCCAGGTGCTTGCTGAAATCGCGATAATGCGCTTTGACGAGATCTACGATTAACTCCGTTTCAGGACGAGGATCCAAGGTATATCCATTAGTGCAGAACTCTATACCATAAAATTCTTTCTTCTGAATAATTTTGGATAGGGGTTCGCCGGACGCTAGTCGTTCCATTTGATTATGAAGACGCTTGAGCGAACCATCCGAGACATCGATGATGTCGATATCTAAAAATAACCTGTGATACGGAATTCCAAGTTCATGTGACAATAGGATCGTCGCGTCTTTTCTATCTGCTGAGTATGCGCTGGACATGAATGTAACGACTAGTCTTGCTAACATGCTACATTAAAATTTCACGTTTACCCGTATGATTGGGCGCCGAAACAAGTCCCTTCTCCTCCATTTCTTCTATGATACGCGCAGCCCTGTTGTATCCTATCTGCAGCTTCCTTTGAAGATAGCTGATTGAGCACTTCCTGTCATTAACCACAATTTCTATGGCCTTGTTGTACATCTCGTCGCCTCCGGAAGCGGTTCCTCCAAAACCTGAATCTTGATCGTCGTCAACAAGTTGTTCCCCCACTATGTCAACGTAACTCGGCTCCTCTTGATTTCTGATAAATTCAACTATACGCTCCACTTCGCTATCTTTTACAAACGGTCCATGTACCCTTTGAATGCGGCCGGCTCCTGACATGTACAACATATCGCCTTGTCCGAGAAGCTGCTCGGCTCCTTGTTCTCCAAGTATCGTTCTGCTATCGATTTTGGATGTTACCTGAAAGCTGACCCTCGTTGGGAAATTGGCCTTGATCGTTCCAGTGATTACATCAACGGATGGCCTTTGAGTAGCCATAACTAGGTGGATCCCCGCAGCCCGCGCCATTTGAGCAAGCCTCTGAATTGCGGACTCAACGTCCTTCCCCGCAACCAACATCAGGTCTGCCATTTCATCGACAATCACCACTATGTACGGCATCTCCTCGAATTCAAATTGCTGAATTTCAAAGAGCGGTTTCCCGGTTTCCTGCTCAAATCCAGTTTGAACTTTTCTAACAAGAAGCTCTCCATTTTCTTTTGACTCAGACAGTTTCTTGTTAAATCCGTCGATGTTGCGTACTCCCATTTTTGACATTTGTCGGTAACGATTTTCCATCTCTGATACCGCCCATTTGAGGGCAAATATCGCTTTTTTTGGATCTGTCACAACCGGGGTGAGTAGATGCGGTATCTCGTCGTACACTGACAGCTCCAGCATTTTGGGATCGATCATTATGAGCTTACAATCCTTCGGCGAAAATCTGTACAGGATAGACAGAATCATGGCGTTAACTGATACCGATTTCCCGGAGCCGGTCGTTCCCGCTATTAGCAAATGGGGCATTTTTGCAAGATCGGCCATAACTGGATTTCCGCTGATATCTTTGCCGAGAATAAGAGGTATGCCGGTTGTCATTCCTCTGTACGCCTCCGATGATAGAAGGTCTCTTAGATACACGGTGTGCCTGTTCTTATTCGGCAGCTCGATTCCTATGGCATTCTGCCCTGGGATAATTGCGATTCTAGCGGAGATTGCTTTCATGGACCTCGCTATATCGTCGCTCAAACTTATGATTCTGGACGTTTTTATACCAGGGGCTGGACGGAATTCAAACATCGTAACTACCGGCCCTTGCCTGACGTTCAGGACCTCGCCACTTATTCCAAACTCTTCAAGTACGTTTCTGAGCTCGGCAGACACAACTGCAATCTTGCCTTCATCCTGTCTGTACTCCTTTTCAGAGTGTTTTTCGAGGAGCTCGACGCTTGGCATTGAGTATATTCCCGCGACAGTAGACGGTAGCGAACTTACTATCTGCTCATCCGCAGGCCGTTTGTTGCGTAACTTTTCGGGGCCGTCGTTTCTGTGAAATTCATTAGCGGAATCCGGTGTGTTACGCAATTCCCACACAACGTTTGATCTTCTCAAAACCTTAGTTTTAGATTTCAAAACCGGCAATGATAACACTGCATGCATTACGCTACGTATCAGCTTTGCTAGCGCTTCGAAATTAACGAAAAGAGCCGTCTTTAAAAGAACCATCCATACCATGACGATAGCATAAAATACCCAAGTACAAATATCTCCCTGGCGTAATATGTCGACGAATATGATCTTGGATACCGCATAGCCTACGCACCCTCCGGCATAATATCCCACGCAAACGTCGTCTATGATTTTTCCAACCGCGCGGTACGTTGAGGTTATGTTGAGGATTGCGCTACCAAGTAGCGTAAACGACAAAAACAACGCTGCCTTATGCTTAAGGCGGCGGATCTTTCCTGTAACAAAATTTACCCCCCACGCGGCGCATACAACGATGAGAAGATAGCTCAGTAACCCGAATGTCTGCGTTAATATGCCAGATAGATGCGCGCCAACTGCCCCAAGTATGTTCGCTGTCTTGTTGATAGATTTCACAAAACAGCTATTGTCATATGGCGAATGCGATATGAGGGATACTATGCCGAGCAATGAAACCGCAATCAAGAGCAACCCGAAGCATATTTCCCAACCGTGGCGTTGTGTGTGATTTTCTACTTTCATGCCGACGAGTGATCTCACTGCCGCAGGGCACATTATACATCAATGCGTATGCCCATAAAAGACGCAATTAAAATAGGATACTTCTATTTTTCACGCGCATGCGCTGTTTCAGATATCTGTTTAGCTGGTTTGGTCGAGCGGTTTGTGTTATCATTAACTCCACTGTAATTGCCGTAACGTTGCGCTGTGATGTTGACTAAGG
>JAIRYU010000002.1 GCA_031267545.1 Holosporales bacterium
TTATCAATGTTTCGGATATGATATCTTCGCTAATTGCCGCTACATCGGAACATCCTTCTCCTATCCGCTGAAGAAGAAACTCCAGAAAAGTGGACACATTTTTTGCAAATAATCTTGAAGCGTCCGCAGCAATTAGGTTCAAAATATTATTGAACGCAATTACCATGACTCCATTTATCATCGCGGTTTCTCCGCGTACTGCACATTCGCAGTTACCGCCAGATTTGGACGCAAGATCTATTATGACGGATCCGCGCTTCATAGATTCTACCATGTCTTTCTTTACTATGATGGGGGCTCTTTTCCCAGGAATTTGCGCCGTTGTAATTACGATATCATGCCTCGGAAATACAGCTCGTAGTTTTTCTTCTTGGGCAAGCTTGTACGCATTGCTCATTTCGGTTGCATACACTCCGTCAGCCGCCTCCTGAGAATCCACCTCAACAAACTTAGCCCCCAGGCTCTCTACCTGCTCCTTGGCCGCCGCCCTTACGTCGAATGCGCTAACAATTGCTCCTAATCTCCTTGAGGTCGCTATGGCTTGTAGTCCTGCAACGCCGGCTCCGATTACTAAGACGCGCGCCGCTGGCGCTGTTCCAGCAGACGTTATCAACAATGGAAATCCTCTATTAAAATAGTGAGCCGCTTCAATAACGGCCTTGTATCCGGCAAGGCAAGCCTGCGATGATAAAACGTCCATATACTGAGCTCGCGTCGTTCTTGGTATAAATTCTAGGGCAAATGCCGTAATTGCCTTTTCTAAAAATATCTTTATATTGCGTTGGCGATTAAACGGCTCTTGTATGGATATAACCATAGCTCCGCTCGCTATTCGATCAATGGTGTCTTCTGCGAGGGGATTTACAGAAACTATGATATTCGCCTTTGTTATTTCGTCGCCAACCGCTATTTCCGCTCCAGCAGACGTATAGTCAACGTTAGAAAATCCCGCCAAATCTCCAGCCCCAGACTCAACTATAACGCTGTGTCCGGCCGCCACATACTTCGCAACTACGTCCGGAGTCATCGCCACCCTGTTGTCTTCACTCTCCTTAACTACGAATATAATCAAAATCGTCACAACCCACATAAATCGAAGCAGTGAGGATTGTAACATGTAACAACCGGTTTCTTCAATAAGACCCCATTTCGAAACATTTGAAATTTGAGAAGTTGCCGAGTTACCGGAAGAGCGTAATTGATTGGTAACAACATTGCTTACAACCATGATCATAGTCTGTGGAAACTGAGTTCATAACCACGTTAATTACTATCAAATTCGCATAACTACATAACTTTCAATCGTTATCCACATACTGTTCAACATATAGGACGGAAATCACATTCACGAAAATTGCTTGATTTGTCGGCATTAGCAAACCAGATCGCTACTTATCAACATGATTCACGCTACCAACTACCACTAAAATTTTATAACTATAATTTTAGTATTTAATGTATCGAAGAATCAGGGTGAAATCTCATGTTTTAGAACTATGACGCATAGAGACAATGCCGCAGTACCGTTGATTCCGAGCTGAGGATAGATCTTGATGAAGGTTTCCTTGTAAGGTACGATGTACACTGCCCTGGATCCGTAATGGGACACGATTGAATGTTGAGATCTCTATTTGGATATGCATTGATACTTGCTTGCTCGTCTATATTTGGAAGGGGAAGTGATTGGCGAGACAAGAATTCATGGAGGCCGGCTGCATACGGGATCCTGTTCCAGGTAGTTCTCATTTCTGTCCTAATGAATTTCCCGATTTGTATCTCTGGGATTGAGCGCGTTGCAAGCGGAATCATGAAACTCAAGGACGCTACTGTCGAAGGAACGAAATTCGTGTTTGGGTACCTAGGCGGGGACGAGCTACCTTTCGACGTTCTAGACGGTCGCTCGCCATTTGTCTTCGCGTTACAGGCGCTACCAACAGTTATTCTCGTGGGCGCACTATCTGCGATTCTAACATACCTCAAGATACTTCCGGTTATTGCAAAGGTGATAGGACGCGCGTTTAAAGCCGTGTTCAACGTTGATGAGGCCGTTGGAATCGTAACCGCTGCCAAGATATTTGTTGGTCAAATAGAAGCTCCGCTTTTGGTTAAGCACAAATTGGCGTCATTTAGGGAAAAGGATATTTTCATAATTTTAGCTCTTGCGTTTGCAACTACGTCCGCATCTGTAATGCCGATATACGCAGGAGCCTTGGAGGGGGTGTGTCACGGAGCTATGAAGCACATCCTGACGTCGAGCGTAGTATCTGTAATTTCAGTCCATATCGTGTGCTCGCTAATGATGCGTGGCGGAAGCACGGGTAATGGCGGCTTGGTTTCGGATCATGAGCATGACGCGCCATACTCAAGCTTCATGGGAGCCATGTCGAAGGGCCTGTCGGACGGAGCGTTTGTATGGTGGTGCATCGTAGGGTCATTAATAGGAACGGTTGCCTTGATCGCATTTACCAACTATTTACTAGCGTTATTCCCAGACGTGGGCGGTCAATCAATTACGCTTCAAAGAATTTTCGGGGTATGCATGTACCCGTTCGCTTGGTTGTTAGATGTCTCGTCTCGTGATACTATGTCCGTATCGCAGATACTTGGCGCAAAAACCGCCGTTAACGAGCTTGTGGCATTTTTTGATCTAGCAAAGTCTGGCGTCGAGCCCAAAAGTATCGTCAAGACAATCTATGCGATCAATAACTTTGGGAACTTCGCCTGCATAGGGATTACGGTAGGCGGCATATCTGCCATCGCGCCTTCTCAGAAGTGTATATCGTCGTTGGCGTGGAAGGCGTTTTTTGCCGGGTTGTTAGCGACTGGATTAACGGCGATGATCATGAGTGCGTTTTTGGATTTCTTGGAGATTGTATGAAATTTGACGAACAATACCTAAGGCGCGATGACGCATGGCGCGACGAGGAAGTTTATAAGGATATATACGATTTTTCAATCAATGACATTGAGGGATACTGGCGAGCTCAGATATCAAGATTGTCATGGATACGTTCCCCGGAAATCGTTATGCAAAAGGGCCCTCGCGGCGCAACCAAGTGGTTTCCAGACGGAAAGCTTAACGCATGTTACAACTGCGTAGATCGACATACTGCCGTTAGTCCTCATAAGACGGCGATCATATGGCAGGGAGAAAATCTAGACGAATTCGAGTGCATCTCATTTAAGAAACTGAAGGAGGAGGTTTGTAGATTTGCAAACACTCTGACGGCATTAGAGCTAACGCAGGACGACTGTGTGACGATGTACATGCCGATGGTTCCTGAAGGGGTGTATGCGTGTTTAGCGTGCGCCAGACTTGGCATTCCATACTCCGCAGTTTTTGCGGGCTTTTCTCCAAATGCTGTCGCGCTAAGGATGGATGATTGCAATTCGAATTTTATAATTTCGTGCGATGCTAGCAGACGCGGCGGCAAACTTTTTCAATTAAAGAAAAATGTCGACGCTGCCAGAAAAATTTGTAACCGCAAGATTAGGGCGCTCATAGTTAGACGACAAGGTATGGATATTGACTGGTGTGATGAGCTTGATATTGATTATGGTGTTGTGTCTAAAGGACAACCAGTAGATAGCGCAGTCCATGAAATTGATTCAACTGCCAATTCGTTCATTTTGTACACCTCTGGCTCCGTAGGAAAGCCAAAGGGGGTTACGATGAGTACTGGCGGATTCCTGCTGTTCTCTATGATAACAGGTCGCTATTTTTTCAATCTGTTTGAGAATGAAGTATTCTGGTGTTCCGGCGATATCGGATGGATGGGGGGGCATGCGTACTCTCTGTACTCGTCTTTGTGTAACGGAACTACGTCCGTGTTCTTTGAGGGGATCCCAACATACCCAAGAAATTCGATCTTTTGGGAAATCGTAGATATGCATAAGGTAACTACCTTCAATACGGCTCCGACCGTTTTGAGGGCAATGATGCAGCGTTCAGACGAGTGTCTATCGACCAGCTCGAGGAGTTCTCTAAAGTACCTAGGGGTGTTTGGAGAAGTATTGAATCAGGAAGCATGGTTGTGGTACTTCAACGAAGTTGGCGGTGGAAGATGTCCAATCGTAAATATGTGGGGACAAACAGAGCTTGGCGGTGTTCCAACAGCCCCGCTCAGCAACCTTTCAGAAATGAAATCATACGGACATATCGGACGGCAGTTCTTTGGATGTAAGCTAATTCTGAAGAACGAAAACGATGTGACGATTACGACACCGGAGACCAGAGGGGCAATGTTTATAGAGCGCTCGCTCCCAGGAATGCTAACTGGAATTTTCGGTGATAAGGACGCTATGGAACGTACGTATTACTCGGCTTCAAGTGAAGATATCTACTTCACTGGCGATGAGGCGTATTTCGATTTTGACGGTAATTGCTGGATCACGGGCCGCGCTGATGACGTATTGAATGTGTCCGGACATAGAATTAGCCCGATAGAAATTGAGGAGGTGATCGCTAAGTCAGATATAGTTGCCGAGGCGTCAGTTGTTGGATTTCCGCATCCGGTGAAGGGAGAAGGAATATTTGCCTTTGTCGTGTTGAAGAAAGGTCTTACTGACGAGCAACGTCTTTCGGCGGAGAAACTAATATCTGATATGGTTAGAGAGACGATAAGTCCGATTACAAAACCCGATACGATAGCAATAGTTGATGATTTGCCGAAAACTAGGTCCGGGAAAATTATGCGAAGGATCTTAAGAAAGATCGCCGCAAACATTGGGGATTTTGAAGATCTTACTACGATATCAAATCCGGAATGCATCGAGGCGATTGTTGCAAACGTGAAGAAGATTGATATTGCGGTTGGGTGATGTCCAATAACGATTTTGGATGAGGCTGGCTATCTCGGTGATATAATTTACCGTGATCTGGTATCAGGAAATAATTAAGAATGTTTTCCATGTGTGCGAGCGACCGCAAGGTTATACACTTTGTCGGAATTGGAGGGATCGGAATGAGTGGCCTCGCTGAGATCTTGCAATCTCTTGGATATATTATTCAAGGGAGCGACAGGTCGTTTTCTCAAAATGTTGATCGATTGGAGAAGCTTGGAATAACGGCGTTTATCGGACACAATAGCGATAACATAAAAAATGCCGACGTTATCGTATTTTCCTCTGCGATTAGCCAGGATAATCCGGAATTACTACAAGCAAGAAAATTACGAATTCCGTGTCTTTCGAGAGCTGAAATGCTGTCTCAAATTGTGAGATTTAAGAAATCGGTTGTGATTGCCGGATCGCATGGAAAGACTACTGTAACGTCAATTTGCGCAACGGTTATGGAGATGGCCGCTTTGTCTCCAACGATCGTGAACGGCGGGGTTATCAACGCATATAATACTAACGCAAAACTCGGAACTGGAGACTGGGCAGCAATAGAATCCGATGAATCCGATGGTAGTTTTACAAAGTTTTTCCCGACGATTGGAATAGTGACCAACATAGATAGAGAACATATCATACATTACGGATCGTTTGAGTCTCTGAAGATCGCCTTTAAAACGTTCATAGATAACCTCCCATTCTACGGGGCTGGAATAATGTGCATTGATGACAAAGAGGTTTTAGATGTTGCAACAAGTATTACCGACAGAAGGGTAGTGACGTATGGTATCGACAATTCTGACGCTATGATCAGGGCGACAAACATTCGCAAGAATAGCTGCGGATCAGTATTTGACGTAGAATATGACGGCGTCGCGATTAAGGATGTAAACCTGTCGTTGCTCGGAACACACAATATACTAAATTCGCTGGCTGCAATCGGTATGGCTATTGAGCTTCAAATTGATATCGATATTGTCAAAGCAGCTCTTGCATCATTTACTGGAGTAAATAGGAGATTCACGTTTGTTGGAACAATTGCGGGCGCATGCGTAATAGATGACTACGCTCATCACCCGACAGAAATCAAAGCGCTCTTAAGATCAGCGCGTCAGAAAACAGACGGCAGGGTAATAATTATATGCCAACCGCACAGGTCTACGAGACTCAATTCGTTGTTTTCAGAGTTTTGTAATTGCTTTGACGAAGCTGACGATATTATAGTAACTCCAATATATCAACCAATCTATGGCGCATCAGAGCCAGAATCATATACGTTAACTTCTTACGACATGTTTACGGCTCTTAAAAAGGCTGGTAAGGCTGTGACGTTTGTGCGCGACAAGGAAGAGCTGGAGTCATTACTGAGGGGGATGATCGTGTCGAACGAACTCTCCGACAGAGACATAGCGCTGTTCTCTGGAGCCGGAGATATCTCTAGTTGGGCTTATGAAATTGTTTCCAAAATCGGAGCGCGTTAGTGAGTAAGCTGACCATAGCCCTGGGAATATTGGCATGCAGCGTTTTGTTCTTTTTGTCTGGGGCGCTTACCGGATATTCAATACGCGACGCAGCGCAGGAGAAATCCAAATCTGAACCAAAAAAGAAACCGAAGCGCATACAAACCTCCAGTAATCCGATTATCGGCCAGATTTCTCAGCGAGTCCGCGATATAGCCGGAACGGAAAAGTTACGTAGACCGTCAAATCCGGCAATCGAACAAGCCGCTAGATCATACTCCAACGCTCCTTCGCCAGAGGCTGATTAACGACTAACCATTGCGCTATGCTAACCCGGCCTGCGCTACTCCAACAAATGTCTTATTGCCGCGGCCTCGCTTAAAAAACACAGTTCCATTGACTAGGGAGTATATTGTATGATCACGACCGAGCCCCACATTGTCGCAGACCCCATACTTAGTCCCGCGCTGCCTAACTATTATTGTTCCAGCTAAAACGGCCTGCCCTCCGTATCTCTTAACGCCAAGCCGCCGCCCTATAGAATCTCTTCCGTTACGCGAACTACCGCCGGCTTTTTTAGTCGCCATCTTGTTCTCCTTTAACTAGCTTGGTCACCGAGTACGTCAATGACTCTCAGTACGGTCGCCCACTGCCGGTGCCCATTCTTCCTTCTGGAATTATGACGGCGTCTCTTTTTGAAAACAATAACTTTTCGTTCTCTCGAGTGCCTTAAAACTTCTACGGTAACTTTTTCATTTCCTGTGAGATCGTTTCCAGTTACCACACTCCCGTCGTCATACTGCACCATAACGACGTCGCTGAGGGACGCCACACTTTCAGGTTCGACGTCGATTTTTTCGACCTTTAATACATCTCCGGGCTTCACAACATACTGTTTTCCACCAGTCCTCAACACAGCCATCATAAGACAGAACCAACCTTAAATTCGAACGCGAGCAACTTCTCTAACTCGCGTCATGGTACCATGAGCCAACGTAACGAGTCAACTTGATACTTTATGGGATTGACAACTAACTCCCTTATACCTGCGTCTTTCGGAGCTTTCTCTAAATAAGACTCTGATGGCAACGTCGTTCAGTTCAAAACGCGCTCTCAGGCTATTGATTACGAACCTCCTCTGGCTGTCCCTCATGCTAGCGCCATTTGAAACGAAGATTAGGAAAGTTGGCGGATTTGCGTCAACCTGAGTTATGTATTTCAGATTAAACCTAGCGGCGCAGTTCTGTAGCCAACCGCCCTGGCACATATCGCGTAACCACGAATTTAATCCGGACGTCTTGATTCTGCTGTTGTGCTTGTCATACATTGACAATGCGAGCCTGAGCATTTTCCCTATGTTAGTGCGATGTAACGCAGAAACGAATAAGAACGGAATTCCTTTTAACTGCGCGAAACTAGTTCTGAAATTCCTTTTCAAAAACTCTGGGGTATCGTTCTGGTTAAACGGGGTTATGTCACATTTGTTAAATGCTATAATAACAGGTTTCCCTTCCTTTACGACGTCTGCCGCGATCTTGAGATCATAGCTTTCAACTTCGCCGGAAACTAACGATGTTGCGTCAACGACAACAATGACTGCGTCTGCGCTTTTATACGCGTTCCTACCATTGGAATCAACTACCATATCAAGAGTATCCGCCATCTTGGACTTCCGACGTAGGCCGGGAGTGTCGACAACTTTAATGCGTCGTCTTGCGAATTCAAATTCAAGCTCCGAGCTTTCGCGAGTAAGTCCTGCGAAATCTCCCACCAAACGTCTACTCTGTCCTACCATAGCGTTTACAAGGGCTGACTTACCTGCGTTGGGCCTGCCGACAATAGCTAACCTGATTGCGCGCGCGTCGTCATGCTGACCAGCTTGCTCCGTATTAGGCGAAGAAGGAATGGCCGGTAGGAAATCGCTCATCTTCTCTAATAGCGAATCGATACCGGCTCCGTGCTCTGCGGACACTTTTAAAATCAGATCAAAGCCAAGCTCTGCGGCCTCGTAACAAACGGCGTCTGTTCCGTTACAATCCGCCTTGTTAACAACGGCTATGACCGGCTTTCCGCTTCTCCTGATAAATTGAGCTATCTCGCGATCAATTGACGTAATTCCGGATACGCCGTCTAGTACGAACAGCATCAACGCAGTCGCGCCGATGATACGATTTAATTCAGAATCTACGTGCTGTACCAGATCCCGTTGGCCTCCGAAAGCTACTGTGTCAAACAACCCTGGGGTGTCCACTATGCATGCCTGTATACTACCTAGCAACACAACGTCTTTTTCGCGTAGATCCCTCGTTACTCCAGGTCTGTCAAATACGATGGCCTCCCTCCTACTAATCAACCTGTTGAACAGCGTCGATTTCCCAACGTTAGTTCTCCCGAGGATAACAACTCTGCTATTACTAAATTTTGTAAATACCAACATTTTTCGGCGAACAACTCCGCAACGCCACATTGTACATTATATGGAAACTCCGTGGAATCACAAAACCCGCTCGGATCGTTCTGCAAGACAGGCCCGATATAGACGGTATGATACTCCATACGGTTAATTGCGCTTACTCGGTAACGCCACAGTTTCAGTCCAATACTTTACGCATCGAACGAGATGTTCGCTGAACGAGTCGAATTGCATGGATTTGCAAACGTATCCGGCGGCTCCGCTATCGTACGCCTGCTGCATGAGGTCATCCTCTCTACTGTTCGTTAACACAATCACCGGAATCATACGCGTGGACGGATCGCGCTTTATATCCTTTAGCGCACGGATCCCCTCGTACCTCTCAGGTCTTTCTCCCTTATGCGGAATGTAGAGATCGAGAAACACCACGTTCGGCGTAGGCAAACTTGCGCACAGCTTTTTATAACGCAGAACATCCAGCATCTGCCTCGTGTTGTGAACGCTTACAACATTGGTGTTCGGCAAAACTTCCAGCGCCATTCGCGTAATAGCCTCGTCAGCGGGATTGTCTTCCACTACCAGAAGAGTCGAGACGGTATTATTTCCGCTTAGCCATTTCCTTACGTGACACGAATCTCCGTGTATGTGGGAAATCACATCCTCAAAAAAAATCTCCAAATCAATCCCGTACAGTCGCAGTATATTATACAGTGCAGATGCGGCCACCTTGCTGCCTCCCTGTTCATATTTTTGTATCTGCTGATACGACACTCCTAACTTCTTCCCAACATCGCTCAGCGTTAGGCCACACCTGTCGCGAGCCTCGCGAAGCTTCTTTCCTATAGCGTCGTCCATAGGCGAGCGTCTTATGTCCGCGCGCATCAATTTGCTACCTGAAACGTCAGCTTGTAGCCGCACGACTGAGTCTCATTCGCTACTTCAATATTTCCGCGAATGCCGTTCATCAACTCCTTGCATATTTTAAGGCCAAGAAGGCCGGCAGACACGTCTCGTAATTGCAGAGCATTAGCAATCGCATCCTTTGTTTCGCCGGAAACACCGATTCCGTTATCGTCAAACAATACTGACACAGTCCCAGGAGCTAGCGACAGCAACTTAACTGTAATTACCAATCCATCGGTCCTTGAATGAATTAACGAATTTTCAACAAGGTTTTTGAAAATCCTAAGTACACGTTCATAACTGCCGCGTACCGCGGGAATCGCGTCGTCAACATTAATAGTACTCTCAGTAGCCATTAGCTGAGCTCTCAGTAGGCGACGGATGCCTTCAAAAACAGCGTCTAAATTTACAGAGGTATCCTCG
>JAIRYU010000011.1 GCA_031267545.1 Holosporales bacterium
AATTCTTTTCAGCGTTTTTAAGATTAACTTGTGGTTCATTAAGCTGCGCTTTCGCAAGTTCCGCTTTTGCAAATAATGTGTCACTAACGAGCGTTGCCAGCGTTTCTCCTTCTTTTACCTCCTGCCCCTCGTCCGCCAAAACCTTCCCGATTTTACCGGAGACTCTAAAGGAAACATTAACGTCATGAATCTCGACATTTCCGTTCAAGATAATCTCATCTGTGGAGTTCATTGAATATCTGAATGCCGCAAAAGCGGCAGCCAAAATAGCAACTACGCACACACACCTTCGAGCTACAGACCTTTTCATTAAGACCGCAAATACCCAGCTTGCTCAACTACGGCAGAGTCTATCTTATCGCGCCGCTCAATGTAAACCATAACTAAAAGGCGCTCAAAACAAATCTGAGACAGCCCACTACCCTGCCCTTTCGCGAACACAAATATGTAAATCATATTTCCAAGCCAGCTTCCGTATTTCCACATCTAAGCATTGACCTCCCATCGTCGCATGTGATACCGTTACACTCGCAGCCTCGGGAATTTTTAAGATTCATGGGGGAGTAGCTCAGTTGGTTAGAGCGCCGGCCTGTCACGCCGGAGGCCGCGGGTTCAAGTCCCGTCTCTCCCGCCACGTTTGGGTCTGGATTTCGGAATGTACAATCCTGATATCATGAAATCAGTAATCAAGGCTTCCGAGGAATCTTGTGGCGAAGAGATTCCAGTTTTTGCGGCCGTCGCAGTGGAAAGTACCGTACTATCGTTTTCCGGTAACGAATCTGAAGCGTCTAGGAAACCGTGGCGTCATGCCGAATTTTTAGCGATCGAGAAGGCGTATGAAAAGCTTCCAGGGACAAGATATCTTGACGAAGCAAGCATATATGTCAACTTAGAACCATGCTCCTTTTGCGCATCCATTCTAGAAAGAGTTAGAATCAAGAATATTTTCTTCGGAGCGTACGACAGCAAATGCGGAGGCGTCATTCACAACGCAAGGATTTTTGACTACTCCCTAACAAAACCGCATATCGTTGGCGGAATCCAGGAAGAACGGTGCTCGCTAATAATATCCGAATTTTTCGAAAGGCTAAGAAATGGCGAAATCTAACAACAACTGCATTAGGCTAAACAAGGCCATGTCGACGCTTGGAATGTGTTCGAGAAGAGACGCAGACAGAATGATCGCGTCCGGAATAGTTTCCGTAAATGGCAAAGCGGTAACCGAGCTTGGATCAAAGGTTACGTACGGGGACGCCATTATATGTTCCGGCGTAAGCTACACCCTCGACAACAAGTGCGCCAATCGGGTGTGGATATATTATAAACCAGTCGGGCTGATCACGTCGCATAGAGATCCTCAAAACAGAGCTACCGTATTTGACGATATAGCAACAAAGGTAAACGAGCGAATAATATCGATCGGCAGGCTTGATATTAACTCCGAGGGATTATTGCTTCTCACCAACAGTGGAGAGTATGCAAGACGCGCCGAATTACCGTCTACCGCTCTAAAACGCCGATACAGGGCGCGGATATTTGGCTCATTAAATAACGACATTGTATCTCAATTGGCAATAGGCGCCACGATTCATGGAATAAAATACACTCCAGTGAAAATTGAACCGGTACGCGGATCTTCTGGTAAAAACAGCTGGGTTGAATGTATTTTGACTGAAGGGAAAAATAGGGAGATACGCAAGCTGTTTAGTCATTTCGGAATCTCCGTTAACAGGCTGATAAGAACACAGTACGGCCCATACGCAATCGGAAATCTAAAGCCTGGTGAAATTCGAGAGGTCAAATGTTTACACATTTAGACATTTAATCGTTCCACCTCAGCCCCGCAGTTATTAAGTTTATCTTCTATATTTTCGTAGCCGCGATCCAGGTGATATAGCCTGTTCACGACTGTTTCCCCTTTAGCTACCAACCCGGCAATTACTAGGGAAACAGAGGCGCGTAGATCCGTTGCCATAACTTGAGCCCCGCTTAACTCATGCGCTCCTACCACAGTCGCCGTCCTTCCAATCACAGAGATATTGGCCCCCATCCTGCATAGTTCTGGCACATGCATAAACCTATTCTCGAAAATATTCTCTGTAACAGACGAAGCCCCATTTGCAATCGTCATGAGAACCATGTATTGAGCCTGCAAATCTGTCGGAAATCCGGGGTACTGCGCGGTGCATATACTAATCGGCCTAATCTCGTCTTGTTCCCTATAAACTAGAATTCCGTCAGCTACTGGTTCGCATATTCCGCCGACAGATCTGACGGTTTCTAAAAACGATGACAGATGATCTTGAACGCAGCCCTTTAATAGCACCCTACCGCTTGTTACAACCGCAGCTATGGCGTATGTCCCGGCTTCAATTCTATCCGGCATAATTTCGAATGATGCGCCGCGCACGGATTCCACTCCTTCAATCGTTATTATTGGAGATCCATGCCCAACGATATTTGCTCCCATCATATTTAAGAGATTGGCAAATTCAATAACCTCAGGCTCCATAGCGGCATTTAAGATTCGCGAGGTTCCGTTTGCTAAGGCGGCAGCCATCAGGGCATTTTCCGTACCTGTAACGCTCGGCGTTGTAAAGTTAATATCGCAACCCCTTAATCCGTCTGGAGCGGTTGCGTTAATATACCCATTCTCGACCTCTACTTCAGCTCCGAGTTGCTGCAGCGCCTTTATGTGTAAATCCACTCCCCTAGTTCCGATCGCGCAGCCGCCAGGAAGCGATACAGACGCTTTTTTGAATCTGGCTACCAGCGGACCTAACGTAAGTATTGACGCCCTCATCTTTCTAACGTAATCGTACGGCGCTTCTGTCGTTTTGATACTGCCGCAGCGGAGCTCCAAAGAATTACTGTCCGCCCAATTAACGTCAACCCCAATATAATTCAGCAAATCCATTGCAGACAACACGTCGGCAAGCCTCGGAACATTACGCAGCAACAGCGGCTTATCCGTCATGATAGCTGCCATCATTGCTGGCAGCGACAGGTTTTTAGAGCCGCTGATAGGAATCGTACCAATCAGTTTCTTCCCGCCTTTAATTCTCATTCTCTGCAACATATCGCGCCTTACCTCAGTTACCACAAAAGGATGTTGTAGATTCTAGTCTAGCCTTGAGGGAATTACATCAGAATCTTGCAGTTTTTGCAGGGGAATTGCCATATTCCTGGAATGCGCGTCTAAATACAATTCAAAGTTTATTATCTAGCACGGATGCGCTACAATAATTATATAGATTGAATTCCTAATGGAATAAATCATAACGAAGACGAGGGCACATGAACCTACGAACGGTATGCATAATAGCAATAGTAATACAATGTAATTATGTCTGGGCAACTGGAGCGATGGGACGTAACGAGAGTAGGGATCGAACCGTTGAACCACAGTCGATAAGTTGGATAATCCAGAGCGTGGCCGATGTTCAAAAAGAATTCATGGTAATAGAGCCGGATGGTAATCATCCGGATGCAAATGTGGGCTATGCCTTAACCGCCGCCTGGAATCTAGTCGGAATCTATGAGCGAATAATCGCGTCCCACATCCAACCCAGCCGCGAAGATATGACAGCGCTTGGCGGCGCCGTCGCTCAGGTAGCAATCTTTTTGAAGTCGATTGGAATCGGAAGGGAGGAAAGCTGCAAGGAATTCGAACAACATCCATGGCTACTGGGCTGCGCAGAGCGCGGATGGGATAATCTGGCAGTCGAATATGAAGACGTAATGGACACACGCAGATACAGGAGTCTTGCAGTAGAGGCAGTAGGAATCCCACCGAACGATGGATTAGAGCGAGACGGCGAGCCGAAAGTAGCGAAGCATAGTTGCATAATCGCAGTACCATGGGCGACAGTAAGAGGCAGGCAAGACGCGATAAGATATGCGTCCCCGCTGTGGCTGAGCAACCCTCGCCAGTATGCCCGCGAAAAACATGATGCGATAGTTGCCAAGAACGAACTTCAACTAGGGGACTGGAGTCGG
>JAIRYU010000034.1 GCA_031267545.1 Holosporales bacterium
CCTCCGGCAATAGCGGAGACGCCGACTACAACAACCGCTACTCAGGCAACAGAGCCGGCAGCTCCGGTAGCGCCAGAGGTTCAGGAAACGGCAAAAGAAGCCCCATCCGCTCCAGCTCCGGCGACAATAGATGCTCAGGCGACGGCAACGCCGGCTACAACAGCCGCTACTCAGGCAACAGGGCCGGCAGCTCAGGCAGTCACTGAGGCTCTGGCTACGGCAACGCCGCCTCCAGGTCAAGCTGCTGAAATAGTGGGCGGATACCGACGAGAGGCAGGCCCTGACGGCAAAATAAGGTGGCTACCGGTAGTGCCAGAAGCCCAGGCGACGACAGCTCCAGCCCCAACTCCGACTCCTCCTCCGGCGGCAATAGCGGAGACGCAAGCTATGGTACCCGCAATTCCAGCTGCGCCAGAGGTTCAGGCAACGGCAAAAGAAGCCCCAGCCGCTCCTCCTCCAGCAACAATAGATGCTCAGGCGACGGCAACGCCAACTACAATAACCGCTACTCAGGCAACACCGGCAGCCCCAGAGGCTAAAGCCGCAGTATCTCCAACACCGATAGCCCAAGAGGCTCAGGCTACGGCAGCTCCGACTCCTCCTCCGGCAATAGTGGAGACACAGGCGGCGGCAGCGGAGACGCAGGCTACGGCGTCCGCGACTCCGACGGCATCAGAACCGCAGGCGCCAACAACGCTGGTCGAACCGCGGACTGCGTCTCAAGAGGAGGGTATAATTAATGAAGTTACTCAGCAGGTTGGACAAATCAAAGAGCTTGTAGACACAATTAACGGACTGGTAGCGCAACAGTGAGCATAAACGCACCAATTATTGGGGAGAAACTACCGGAACCACACATCTTCCGGAACGTAAAAGAAGGGCCGGCGAGGTACGGCTCATGACAACAGAACCTTCATTAACGCGGCGCATCTGATCTTCAGATAGGCGCATTGTCCCGAGGTGTAGCGATGTGGCAGACCGCAACCGCCACACTCCGGGACAATGCAATGAACGAGGACAATAACAAACAGCCACGATCTTTTCCTCATCGTCGCGTAATTGATATGCTCGCATTTGTTAGGTTTATGATATAATGTCAGGCGTCGGAATTAGTAATGTTATAGAGGGTTAAATGGCTGGTTCTTTAAACAAGGTAACGTTGATTGGCAACCTAGGAAAGGATCCGGATATTCGTTTTATGCCGGATGGAGCGAAGGTTGCGTCATTTAGCGTGGCCACCAGCGAGGTTTGGAAAGACAAAGCAACTGGCGAGAGAAAAGACAAAACTGAATGGCACCGCGTAGTAGTATTTAACGACAGGCTTGCCGAGATCATAGAGAGGTACGTAAAGAAGGGTACAAAAATCTACATTGAGGGACAGTTGCAAACAAGAAAATGGACCGACCAGGCAGGGATTGACAAGTATACAACCGAGGTTGTCATCGGAAAGTTTCGAGGCGAATTGGTAATTTTGGATTCTAAGAGGGCGGATGACGGGTTTGATTCCAGGACTGACGAGTCCCCGCAGGACATTCCTGTTGACGACGATATGCCGTTTGGTTGAGTTGTGAGGAAACTGTGAGGGTATCGGTCTTAGGAGCAACCGGAACTATGGGAGGATTGGTCGTAAAGGCATTGCTTCAAGTGGGCGGCTTTGCCATTACAAGCAAGGTATCGAGCAGCGGTGGTATCGAGGCCATGTTCAATTGCTCGGATGTAATCATAGATTTTTCGTGCCCGCTCGCTACTGAAGCTATGCTACGGAGCGCAGAAGAGAACATGTCGCATGTCCCAATCGTAATTGGAACAACCGGATTATCTGATATGCACCGTAAATTAATGAACGAGCGCGCCGTCCATGCTCCTATTTTTTGTTCGCCAAACATGAGCCCCCTGGTAGCAATTCTGAACTCGGTAGTGTCCTTTCTCGCGAAAGCAGTAGACGAAGATTTTGACGTGGAGATTCTCGACAGACATCACAGAATGAAAAAAGACGCTCCGTCCGGAACGGCGCTAATGCTTGGACGCGCTGTCGCACAAGCGCGAAATCGCGCGTTTGACGACGTCGCGAACTTTGTTAGATATGGAATCATTGAGCAACGAAAGCGCGGAGAAATAGGCTTCTCTGTCCAAAGAAGCGGGAACGTAGTTGGAACCCATGAAGTCGCATTTGTAGGAGCTCTCGAGAGCATAAAGGTTAAGCATGAAGCTCACTCAAAAGAAATCTTCGCAAAAGGAGCTGTCAAAGCCGCCCAGTGGCTAGTAAGACAAAGCAACGGACTGTACTCCATGGATGATCTGATGAAGGATACAATTTCCCCACTTGCTAGTCTGTGAAATTTATTCCGCATCCATAACGGCGCTAATTCCTGTGCGCCAAACCCTCCGCATAGTTTATCGCCGTGGCGGCATTCCATCATCAAAACATCTCAGCGGAGCAACGCCGGAATCGCTCCTTCCCGCTCGCCGTCCTCCCCTTCTTCATGTCTACCACTTGGCCAAAGCATCAGTTCGTCTAACCACAAACAGGCGTCAATCGCTTTCTGCCTATAACATCCGCCGCCTGCCAGCGCTAACATGCTCCCGAAATTCTGCCCCAGACCCATCACCAGAGCTACCTGGATAAGCGAGGGCAACATCTCCGTCACTACGTCTGCGCCTGGACCTCTCCTTTCCTGCTCCATCTGGAGCATTGCTCTTGTGTATGTCGCAACCATGCAAACCCCAGTCCAATGCGCGACGCGCGTATCTTTCTTCTCTAACATTAACTCCTTGCATTCTTCCATATTTTGAACGTCAAAAATATACCTTCCGGGTTGCGCACGAGGATCAATGGGGGTCACATCTAGCGGCCGTATGAGAGTTTGGTACAGGTAGACGCCTATCGTTCGGCGTTTGCATTTGTCAATTATCATTTTGGTATCCACCCGAAACGGCAGTCCCATCCGAGCGTCCCTGTAGCCCGCCAAAAATTGATATAACGCGGCAATATATACGGCGCATTCTATATCTCGTCCCGCCAGAGCATATATGTGCGATGCGGCGCCGCTTAGTATTACGCTCAGATCTACTCTGTAGCTATTTGTTCCTAATGTTGCGTAGTATATGATTGTAGCTCTATACTCGCCTTCGCCTCCCTGTATCATGAAGTTAGCATGGTTTGCGTCATTATGGGATGTTTCCGTGATTTCATTCCTGTCGGGATGTATTCCCATGTTGTGCAATTGCGCGAGGGCAATTCCTACAGCGCGGTACATCTCCCCCAATTGCGACAGGGGGCGCCCCCGAATTAATTGCATCGGGCGGGCGCCGATTATTCCTGGAAGAGGTGGCATTTCCTCATATTGGGACCCAACCTGCAGCATGCCGCGTATCGCATGGTTGAAATCCTGTCCGTCGACGAACGGATATAGCATTATTTGCGGAGCCGCAGTCGGCGCTTCCTGGTCCACACTAGCGTCCGCGCTGAAGCGCGTTATGGAGCTAACCTTCACATACTTCCCCCCATCCCATCCTATGTAGGCCCCCGCTATTGCTAGCGCTATCAATGGTGGCTCGCCTTGGTAACAATTCAACCGCCGCCTCAACTTGTTTGTGGCAGCTATCTCATCCGCTACCATCACATCCTTATCTCTCGTTTTGCTGTGCCAGCGTCTTTGATCGAAGTTGACCTTGACGAAGTATTTTGGCAACGGCTCTTCTGGGACATTTGGCAACACCTCTTCGGCAACGGGGTGGCCCGCCTTGGCGCGATTGACTACTGTTCCAGTCATTGGCGGCGCGTGGCTGGTGGCATTTATACTTTCTTTACTCCATTCTTCCCTCCAACCTTCCCCTAGAACTTCATAAAGGAACCCCTCAGTTATCTCGGAAAGACTGGATGCCAACTTCTCTACTTGTCCATGATTCAGCCTACCTGGCCGAACGGCGGCCTCCGCGTCTCGCATACACAGTTGTCCGACCAGCGCTACGCCAGCCATCAATAAAATTGCTACTCGCCTCATTGGTTAACGAGCTCCGTTTACTTATCGATAAGCGGCATTCTATCATCAAAATATCTCCCGCGCGAGAGCAAACGAGGAGACATAATTACCTTTCGTCGGGAGCAACGGCCGTACACACCGGATTCTTCGACGTAGATTTTATGAAGTCAATAATTTCCTTGATTTCCTGTTGCTCAGTGTCAGAGTATTTGCTACTAACCGCCTGTAAATTGTCAGTGAAACTAACTAGCTCGTAATCATAGTCAAAGAGATCTCTGTACGCATCCATCATCCTTTTTATCATGTCTGCGCGCGCGCCGTTTCTTTTGAGTCCTATAATGTTAAGTCCGCGCAGAGCCGTAAGTCTGTTGCTCCGCGCAAGGCCATATGGAATAACGTCTCTATCGACCCCAGTATCGCCGCCTATCATCGCATATTTTCCAATCCTGATGAACTGCTTTACAGCCGACATTCCGCCAATAATCACGTGATCTCCAACCACAACATGGCCAGATAAATTTACGCCATTTACCATGATAACGTTATTCCCGATGATACAATCATGAGCAATGTGGCAGTACGCCATGATTAAACAATTATCCCCAATTTTTGTAACCATTCCTCCATTTTCGGTTCCCGTGTTCGCAGTCACATACTCCCGAATAACTGTGTTCTCTCCGATCTCTAACCTTGATTTCTCGCCCTTGTATTTTAGGTCTTGCGGCTTCTGCCCAAGCGATGCGAATGGATATACGGAACTGCCGGCTCCAATTGTCGTTAGACCAGTTACGACAACATGAGATTCTAGTCTAACATTCGCTCCGAGAATAACGTCGCTCCCTACGCAACAATACGGCCCCACATACGCGCCGCGGCCAATTGTGGCTCCGTCGCTGACTATGGCAGTCTCATGGACCTCCGCGCTTCCGCTTACTGTACGCACAATCTCTACTCCGAAATGTTCTCAGGTATCATTGCCATAAACGACGCTTCATCGGTTACGGAATCATCGACAATTGCCCTGCCGTCGAATTTCCAGTATCTGTCTCCGCGTCTCTGCGCGACGCTTACTTCAATACGCGTAACGTCGCCGGGTACTACCGGTTTTCTAAATTTCGCATTTTCTATTTTCGTGAAGAACACGCAGTCAGTTCTGCAGTTTGCGGCCTCGCTTTTCAGAGTGGCAAACGCCAGCGCTCCTGCGGCTTGGGCCATGGCTTCTATGATCATCACCCCCGGCATTATTGGACATCCTGGGAAATGACCTGCAAAAAACCACTCGTCCCCGGACACATCCTTGTACGCGACACACGACTCGTTAAGCAGCATGCTTTCGATCCGATCGATCATCAAAAAGGGCTCTCTATGCGGAATTAGGGACTTGATATCGTCAAGCGATAATTGACATAGAGAACTCATTGTCACTGCCCTTGCCGCGCTGGGGGAGTTTTTTGCTCTGGTCCACCCGTCGCCTGATGCGTGTCCGCCTCCTCTCTCTGTTGCGTCTGAGGAACCTCAGGCGGCTGCCGTGACGCTAACGACTCGTTTCCGGCTCTCGATTGTTCAGACTGAGCCTGCAATTTCGCAGCGCTATCCTCCCGTTTCGGTTCAGTGACAGAAGACGTTTGAGATTGACTCATTGGACCTTGCCACGGCTCGTCAGCCCCGTCGTCCTCTTCATTGCCATTCGCCGCATCTTGAGATTCCGCGGCAGCCTTCTTAGTTTCTTCCGCTCTCTTCGTTATTAACGTTACCTGACCGGTACGAGACGCTAGCGTTGCCATTACGACACAGTTCACTATAAATATTGACGCAAGCGTCCATGTCGCCTTCGTCAGCATGTTAGAGGCGCCTCTCGCATTAAACATACCGCCTCCTCCGCTGTTCGCAAACAGCGAGCTACCGCCTTCATTCTTTTGTATCAGCACTATCAATATTAACATGATAGTAACCAACACGTGCAGCGCTAACAGTATTCCCATTTTTCTTACTCCATCATTTCTTTTTAGCGAGAACGGTTATCATTGCAGAGCCCTCCATTTTAGGCGGCATTTCCTCTTTGGCCGTATCCTGACAATATTCCAGTATTTTAGCCATCACCTTCAGCCCAACTTCTCTATGGCTCAGCTCGCGCCCTCGAAATCTCAGGACTAGTTTAACCCGTTTGCCTTCTTCTATAAATTTATTTATCGCCTTACATTTGATGGACAGGTCATGATCGCCAATCGATGGACGCACCTGCACCTCTTTCAGTTCTACGATCTTCTGCTTCTTTCTGGATTCTGTTTTCTTACGATTGGCTTCGTATCTGTACTTTCCATAATCCACTATCTTACAGGTCGGAATAGCCGCCCCCTCGCTTACGACCATCAGATCCAAACCCGCCTCTTTCGCCATTGACAACGCTCGCTCGGTCGGTATAGTCCCGACCTGCTCGCCATCAACCCCTATGAGCAGCACACTGTCCGCGGTTATCTCATCATTAATCATGGGAGCGTTCTGCCGCGCTGGCTCACGCCCTTTTGTTGGCATCGCCTTCGCCAAGGATACCCATCAGTTATACAGACTCGTCAACGCAAGTCTAGCACGGCGCATATGCAACTTCCAATTGTTTTTGAGATAGTTACTGTCATAAATCCCGCGCTCCCAGGTCTAGAGCGTCAACAATTACCTAGCGTCCCACGCCACTCGGTAATTTGTAGGAACGCGCGTAGAAATACGCTCGCACGCAAAAGACGGGGGAATTCAGAGAAAAATTGAAGCGAATTAACATAAAACTAGGCAGATATGAGAAAAAGATATAGCATGTCGGCGACGAGCAAACTAGAGACAAACCGGGATGAATAGAGTAAGCGCGGCGCTAATGTTATTAGCGCTCACGGCAACACACGAAGCGAGAGCTGCGAGTTCGCGGCCCCTGAGCCAACAAACCCAACGCGCTGCGGAATCCGCCTTGAGAATTCAGATGGCCCTGCAAGAGCGGCATCAGCATGAAATTGAGCAAACTCGGAATGAAATTGGGCAAATATTCTTCGATTTTTGGGAGGCGCGTATGGAAGAATCCATACAAGAAACGTTTAGCCAAAAACAAAGAATAACCGGCCTAGACACGCGATTCCAAGAACAGGCGCGGGGAATAATTCAAATACAGATAGACGTAATGTTGGGACAAGATCGCGACCAACGAACAGACGGCGCACAGCGATCTAACGTAGCAATGTCATGGATGGGTTTGCAACAGGTTGAGGAAATAGCGCGCGGCCAAACAGAAATCATAGCGCAGGCGACTAAGATGATGGCAATGCTCCAGGATGAGCGTAACTACTCCCCAGATGACGCCATACGTGAAGCCACATGGGCGCATCAAAGCGCGTACACGCCAGACTCAGACGCAGTTAAGCGAAGAATGAAGGCCGCCCGGAATCGATCATTCTACGTAGCAAGTCTGGACCCTCTTAACGCGCTATTTGGTAAGCAACCAAGCGCGCAACAGTTACATTGCGAAAGGCGCGACGCATATGAAAAGCGACAGAGCCGCCCAAACTCGGAAGATAGCTGACTGCAGCAGTATACAAAATGATGCAGATTGCCAATCTGACGGAAATCTGTATACTTGTATCGCACTGACTGTACCAGAGTACACAGCATGAGTCCCGGGGATATGAAACGAGATAGCGGTCTCGATATATACCGTAAGTTGCTTCTAGCAAGAATGATCGAAGAAAAGGCCGGCGAGCTATATAGTCAGGGGCATATATATGGATTCTGTCACTTGTACATAGGACAAGAAGCTGTAATAGTCGGTCTCTCAGAAAATATGACGAATATCGATAGCGTTGTCACCGGATATCGCGATCACGTTCACATGTTACTCCGCGGCATTCCGCCAAATTCTATAATGGCGGAGTTGTGTGGGAAAGTAACCGGCTGCTCCAAAGGTAAGGGAGGGTCGATGCATATGTACAGTAGAGACAAACGCGTATACGGCGGGAATGGGATCGTTGGAGCTCAGGTCCCAATTGGAGCAGGGCTTGCCTTTGCGCACAAATATAGAGGCGATGGCGGAGTGTCGTTTACGTTCTATGGAGACGGAGCAGCCAACCAGGGCCAGGTATATGAGACGTTCAACATGGCGGCCCTCTGGAATCTACCTGTTGTTTTTGTGTTAGAGAATAACCGCTATGGCCTGGGAACGTCAGTCGATCGAGCGGCCGCCGGCGGAACGCTAGCCAACAGAGGTGATCCATTCGGAATTCCGACTGTATTGGTTGACGGGATGGACGTATTTGACGTTATTGAAAAGTCAAAGAGCGTCATTGAGAAAGTAAGAAATGGCGAAGGCCCTGTGATCCTTCACATGGATACATACAGATACAAAGGACATTCTATGTCTGATCCAGCAACGTACAGAACCCGCGATGAGGTAGAAACCGTAAAAAAAACTAGAGACCCGATAACGCGCGTCAAAAATGCGCTTATACATGAAATTGGAATTGGCGATGATAAAATTGAGGAGATTATGAACGAGGTAACCGCTATCGTAGACGCGGCTGCGAAGTTTGCCATAGAATCTCCCGCTCCTCCAGACCATGCGCTAGAAATGGATGTTACATTATGAGCGGAGTACCGGTTAGGTTAGCGATTAGAGATGCAATCGCAGAAGAGATGCGCAGGGATCAAGACGTCTTTCTTATGGGAGAGGAAGTCGGACGTTATAACGGCGCGTATAAGGCTAGCCAAGGACTTATGGACGAATTTGGCGCTGGCAGAATAATTGATACCCCGATAACGGAATATGGATTCTCCGGGATATGCGTCGGAGCGGCGTTCGCAGGCCTCAGGCCAATTGTAGAATTTATGACATTCAACTTCGCAATGCAGGCTATCGACCACATTGTAAACTCAGCGGCAAAGACCCTGTACATGTCAGGCGGAGAAATCAATTGTCCGATCGTGTTTAGAGGGCCAAACGGCGCTCCCAGAAACGTAGCCGCTCAGCATTCTCAGTGTTTTGCGAGTTGGTATGCGCACTGTCCAGGTCTGAAGGTCGTATCGCCATATACGTCGTTCGAGGCCAGCGCGTTGTTGAAGGCCGCAATTCGGGATAATAATCCCGTCATATTTCTCGAGCACGAAAGCCTCTACGGGAAAAAATTCGATATGCCAGACGGGGGCGCTGACTCGTTACTGCCGCTTGATAAGGCAATCGTAATGAAGGAGGGAAGCGATATTACAATTACTGCGTTTTCTATATCGGTAGATCATGCCCTTTGCGCCTCTGAAGTCCTTCGCAACCAATACGGCATTTCTGCCGAAGTTATAAATCTGATAAGCCTGAGACCAATCGATAAAACTACGATTGTCAACTCGATCAAAAAAACGGGAAGGATACTAAGCGTAGAAGAAGGCTGGAGCGTATGCGGAATAGGAGCGGAGATAATGGCGATCGCAGTTGAGCATGCGTTTGATTACCTCGACTGTGAACCGACGAGAATAACCTCTTCGGATACGCCTATGCCGTACGCAAAAACCCTGGAGCTACTGGCGCTGCCGAGCCAGTCAAAAATAATCGAAACAGCATTGGCGATGTGCAACTGCCCAAAATAAGAATTTGTCGCTCCCAACTTTCGCTGCGCAGTACGGTCTGCCCTAATTCTCTACATTGTGTCTGCCAGCGCCCTATGATATCATCTTCTAAGTAGATGGGAAGGAAGTGTGTTGCCGTATGTCGTTGGATAATAAGCAAAATGATAAGCGTGAAAATGGTCGGCGGCACGATGATACTTCCTCTCCAAATGATAGCGATTTCAGCGGGGGAGTTGATAGGAAGCTATTGACCAACTGCGTGCTGAGCGTCGCGGTTGCAATGGTAGTAACCTTCGTAACGATGAAGGTTGCCATGAACTATCATGACGACAAGATACGAGAGCTTATTGAAAGTCATTCCGCTTTGGAGGATAAGGTAAGGGCCGTATCCGAAGCCACAACAGACGCGGCCTCGTCGCTCTCTGCAATTCAAGCCGAAATGAAGGCCGACAAAGAAACTGTAACGCAAGCGTGCGTAGCGATAAAATCTATACAGGATGAAATTAAGTCAGTAAAAGAGATGATGAGCGTTACGCATAATCATCCTCAAAATGTCCCTACTATCGAAGACTCGCCGAAGGAAAATCGCAAGAAAGCCCTACGGAAAAAAGAATTCCTCGAACAGCTTGAACGCAATAAAAATGAAGGCTCTCCATTTGACAAGGACTTGAAAGCTCTGGCGCAACAATACGACATTACTAAATGCAAGAAGTCGTACGAAAGAGTATTGGAACTTTCAAAAAAGTCAGTAGAGACGAAGGTCGCTCTTGCTGAGAGATGCGAGAGAGTAGGAGCGGTTGTGTTCAAAATAGCAGGGATGGACGAGTCGTTTTGGGAGAAGCAGGGTAGACTAATCAGAGAGAAGATTGTAGGAGCAATTAACCTAGGGAAAGAAAATACGGAGGAGGACGATAAAACGCTCATCAGGAAAGCGCGCTATCAACTGACGGGCGATATTGCCGGCGCCCTCGCTACGCTTGAGAAGGTAAAAACTAAGCATGACGCAATCGCGACACTCACTGAGCGTACTAGGGAAAGGGCTCAGCTTGATGAAGCCTTTGCGATATTTAAAGAGGAGTTTATAGGCAAGCGCGACGACGGCAATTCATGATCGCTTCCTCGCATGGCGTCTATCAGAGCAATGGGCCGTCAAATCCTAAGGTTATCTCAACCCACCTGATCGCCATATACACTTCGCCACCAAAACACGACACAGCGCTGCCACTTTTAGCAAAAATCCCACCTGCTTGTCAAATGGCGCGAGTATAGAGGGCTCTACGGCCGCTCCCAAGCGCCTAGAAGCGTCACCGCGTTCTCATCCACACATTCGGCTGCGGCTGCGGCAGATTTTTTGCAGGTGAATAGTACGGCAAATTTCCTGGCGGCTGAACCGGAGCCTGCATTCGATTCTGTTGCGGTGGAGGAGGTCCGTAAAACTGGTTGGGCCCTTGCCATTGCGCCTGCGGTTGTCGCTCGTATTGACGCGAGTACGGCGAACCGTATTGTTGTACGGGACCATGAGACTGAACTTGTTGATTAAGCGACGTCGCGCGCCGGCTTACTGCCGATCCGGCTTGGTTAGTAAGACCTTGAACGGTAGTCTGCGCCTGATTACCTAAACTTCCTAGCGCTCCTTGCAGCGCGTCTTTGATGGCGCTAGTGGCGGCGCCGGTCGCTTTAGTAGCTCCGTCAGATAGGATTTTACCGACGCCCCCTGCGGCCCCGCTTATGCCGGCTCCTGCCGCATGCGCAAACACAAACTGCACAACCGCCAATATTACAACGGCGGCAGCTATCTCAGCCCTTTTACTTATTCCGGTCACATCACATCTCACTGCGCGCTCACGCATTTAATAATACAGACAATGTATTAAAGTTTAGTTACTATGCCAAAGGCCAGTAGTTCTACTCATGCTTCCTGCATCTTAAACAACTTTGAATCAACAATATTGAGCGATCTAAGTTTCCTATGAAGAGCAGACCGCTCCATCCCAACAAACTTCGCTGTCTGCGATATGTTGCCAGAGAACTTTCGCAATTGATCTATAAAATACTCGCGTTCAAACGTCTCGCGGGCGTCTCTTATCGACAGTTCGGATACCATCGAAATAAATTTCATATTTGGAATGCCCGAGACGTCTTCCTCCATTATTTCTTTCGGAAGATCGTTAAGAGTTATCACGCCACGCGAGCTATCGCTTCCCGACAACGCGACAGTCATGACCCACTCGATCATGCTCTTCATTTGCATCGTATCGCCGGGCCAGTGGTACGCGTTTAACACCCCCACAGCTTCGCTCGAAAATTTACGAGGCGCCACGTTATACGCCATCGAGACCTGCTCCATAAAATAATTTAGCAAGTATGGAATGTCCTCCCGCCTTGATTTAAGAGGTAGAATTTTTACGGTATTGGCATTGAGCCTACAGTACAGTTCGTCGCTCACCTCCCCTTCTTCGATAAGCTGCTGAATGTTTAGCGGGAAGCTCGCTATAATTCGTATATCAGCACTAATCCTCTCACTAGACCCGATTCTGACGAAGGAATCTTCTTTTATCAGTTTGAGGAGCTTGAGTTGGAACGCATGCGGGGCAGTAACAATTTCGTCCACAAACAAGGTGCCCCCATTAACCTTTTCCAGCAGACCAGGGTTTATAATTGTCGACGCCCCATCGTTAAGCTCTGTCCCAAAAAGGTTCGCCTCTAGCTGGTGGACGCTAGTTGATAGACAATTGAAAGCCACGAACGGCCCTCTAGCGCGGCCGGAAAGATTGTGAATGTTTCTCGCCACAATTTCCCTATCGGATCCCCGCGGGCTGATAATTACGCACCGTCCATTTAGCGGAGCGATCCGGCTTATTTGTTGCCTAATGTGCAGTACGTTTTGGGACTTGCCCGGTATGCTGTCCGAAACTTTCGCCTTAATTTTTAGCTCCGCGTTTTCCGCTTGGAGTTTAGAGGCTTCTATTGCTTTCTCAACAGACATGATCAGTCTTCTGGAATCAAATGGCTTCTCTATAAAATCGTATGCTCCGCGCCTTATTGCAGTGACTGCGGTCCCTATGGTTCCATGGCCGCTCATCATAATTACTGGGATATACCCATGATCCGCCTTAATTGCGTCAAGCAATCTGATACCGTCTCTGTCCCCATCGCCAAGCCATACGTCTATTATCACAAGGCTTGGTCTTTTCGTTCTAATAGAGCAGATAGCGTCGACGTATCCGCTAGCTACGCTTGTCTCATACCCGTTATCGCAGAGTATGCCCGATACGAGTTCTCTAATATCGGCCTCGTCATCAACGACCAGAATATTAAACGCCATGATCCGCCTCGCTTATTTCAGGTTGTTTCTTGGGAAGCGAAATTGTAACGCTGGCTCCGGACAGAGTCTGAGATTTCCCGAGAACAATCTCGCCGAAATGATCTGTAACTACCTTATGAACGATCGACAATCCCAATCCGGTTCCATTAGCGCGTGTTGTGTAGTACGGATCCAGCGCTTTTCCCAATGCCGTATCCGAAAATCCAGGCCCGTCGTCTTCTACTGTAATTTGCGCAACGTCTCCAACTTCGCGCATACATACCGATATATTCCCAATATGTCCATCCGTTGCCCCGCCGACGTTCTCAGATACAGCATTCACAGCATTTTGCAACACGTTCATAACCATCCTATTCATTTGATCCTGATCTACCTCGCAAATCAACCGCTCATTATCATAGTCCTGATTGAACCGTATTCCCATATTTGTGTTTGCATGCATAAAAACAATCTCCCTCAACAACTTCGTTAAATTAATCTTTTCAAACTTTGGAGTCGGCATTCTGGCGAAATCTGAGAATTCTTTCACCAATTTTCCGATGCAGTTAACCTGCCGCACTATTGTGCTGACGCACGATTCAAATATCTCCGGTTGAGTAACGATCTCTTTTTCGTACTTGCTCTTGAGTCGCTCCGCAGACAGCTGTATAGGAGTAAGCGGATTTTTGATTTCATGCGCTATCTTACGAGCTATATCGCGCCACGCGCTATGTCTGTTCGAGACAATTAACTGCCTCTTTTGCCGCTCTAATCTCGTCATCATATCGTTAAACGCAGCTATTAACATGTCCCACTCGTTCCTAAACGCGTTGGCGCGGATGGGAGTATTGTAGTCTCCGGCGGCAACGTTCTTTGTCGCTATTATCAATTTGTTAATCGGTTTCAGAATACGGTTTGCAAACGATACTCCCAACAGTATCGCAATCAGCAACAGAAATATTGTTGTAACTGCGAAAACCACCACAAATGAAATTTTTATTCCTGCTCTTTGAGTTGCGAGACTCGTGTATTCCATGATCGCAGCCTTTATTTTATGTTTGTGCTCAAGAATCGTCTTGTCTATAGGAATAGCCGCGATAAGATAAATTCCGAGGACGCGATTTATTACGGAGCAAGCTATTACGCGATCTCCGGATTCCCATGTAATCACCCCTCCTCCATCCAGTAACTCAATCTCTCCTGGAAGGTCTTCGTATTGCAGCGAAATCGAAAACGGTGTGTTTGCGACAATATTGATATCTCCTACTCCTGCGCTCCGCAGTACGGCAACATCTACTTTAAGGTTCGACGTCTCGGCATTTATGATGTCCTGCGCCTTTGTTGTGTTGATTGATAATCCATTTACACATGAGCGTATTTCCTCTGACAAGCCATTCGCAAAATTCTCCAAGTTAAGCTTAACATCGTCCACATAAATGGACGCTACGCTCTTTGCGTTAATAATCACGTTTCTCACGGGGCTCTTAAACAGGTTTTCGATTCCGATATTGAAAAACAAGATTGCGAAAACGAACACGCAAATTGCTGGAATTACAGTGACGCATGAGAATAACATAATAACTTGTCTGTGGAATAATTTCTTCCTGTTCTCCTTATTTCTAAAGTTAACAATCTTTCTGATACGTTTAACAAAGATGCGACACAGCAGAGCAAGAAGCGCCGCATTGACGCATAGCGAAACGATAATCAGGCCGGGATTCAGCGGAATCTCTTTTCTGAAATTTATGAAAAGCCACGTGGCGGCAAATGATGCGGCAGTACAGCCCATCAAACTATACGTTACGTATCTTCGCTTTAGCAACTTGGCCAACGCCCTCATCAGCTTCAAGAATTTACATATAAATTCGCGCCTCGTCGATTATAGCGCATTAGTTATGCTCCCGACTTCGTCTCGATGTTCTTCCTTGCATACGCCGCAACCCGAAGGCTCTGACGCGGCGTTTGCAAAAGTATCGGGAGGCATAGGTAACGGACCGTAGCCTAGCTCCTCCCTCTTTTCGTTAGTCGTTAAGAATTCTGCATTGTTGATCTTCTTCCATTCGGACTCGCGTCGCTTAGAGAGAGCTGGAATTGAGTCGAGGTCGTACCACAAACGATACTCTGTTTTAAATACGCCGCGGAGCCAATTGGAAAATTCACCGGCTATTATGTTAAGAAGCGGAATGATGGTCTCTTCCCAAAAATTGTATCTTGCTTCCTTGTAATTTGCGAAGGTTGCGGATGACATGCACCCAATCAAGATGCTGGGAATTCCAAATGCAAGCGCAATTTCCTTCGCCGCCAGCTCCTTGCCTGATATGAAATCGAGATCCTTTGGAGATAACCCCATTTCACGCCATTCGAAATTACCCTCCAACAGTAATATCTTCCCGGCGTTACGCCCCCCTTCATACAATGTTCTGAGATTTTCCTTCAGTTCGTTTCGCTTTTGTGGATCGATTGATGATTTATACATCAGCGCTCCGGACGGACGTCCCCCATTCTGAAGAAACGACGTGTTCTGCTGGGCTATCGCATTATGCTGGTTAATGGAGCCGACCGCGACTTCCACGGGACTCATACCATACCAGTCATCAAGCGGATTAAACAATTTTATGTGCAATAAATTGCTGCGCCCGGTTTCTTGATCAACGTCGTAAAGGGTACATTTCCCTCCGACCGAATATTCGTAACCAAGCGGAACCGAACTTGTCCCCGGAATGACGCGCACCCTATCTGGTCGTAGAAGGTGTAATTCTCGCGGAGTTCCTTTATCATCTCTTACTACGGTAACGTAACTGTTTCCGGAAAGAAGGAGATGCGACACAGCCTCCTCCATAAACGTGGTTTTATACTGTTTGGAGTTCGGTTTATTTATGAGATCCAGTATGTCGTGATTGTACAAAACTTCGTACACCTCATTGTCGTCTCCGGTTCTCTGCAGAACCCAATCGACCGACGCGATGGCGCGGGAAATAAGCTGAACGCACCTATATACTATGACGTTCTTTTTGTACCCGATTTCAGAGAGATCATCGTAGTTTGTAGATGAATTCACTCCGGCGGTTCTATACGAAACAAGGGTAGATCTTGAATTACCGACCTTCCCATATACGTAATTTTTAAATAATTTTGAAAACATGATTTTTCCTTTCTATAAAAATAAATGGTTATACATTGGTTTACTGGCCCGAATCTAAAAAAGGCTACCGTAAACTTGGGCTTATTGCTAACGCAGTTAACTCTTTCTCAATACTTTCTCGCTACGATATATATGAAGCGCACATAGCTACATTGAAGAATACGAGGCAAGTATGAAAATGCTAATGTTAATTGCAATGGCTGGAATAATTACGCCATCGGCGTATTGCTGCGAGGACGAAGATAGCGGCCTCCTCATAGCCGGATCAAAGGCTTTACATGGGGCAGATTATACCGATGAAGAGGATAGCTCCACAGATATCATCCCTGAACCTAGGCATACTACGGACGCCACAGACGCGATAGCCGAGCGCGGCATATTTAGCATGATAATCAGCCAATCTAAAAGCAGAGTAAAGAAAGCCGCAGTAAAATGTAATCTCGAAGCAAGGGCTAGCGAACTACTGGAGTGGGTAAGGTGCCCGCCGCAACTTGTGGGCGTGATGAGAGCCATAATGCTGTATAAGAACCCGAGATACAGGTGCATAGAAGATGAACTCACACATCAAAGCGGGTGGTTTAGGCATGGTACAGAGGGCGTGTTTCGCGACGCCGCACATGCGCTCAGGCTGGAGAGCGAATACGAAGGCGGGAAAATGACGGAAGACATCATCGTTAGCAAGGGGAAAGTCTGGTATCAAAATACGGACGAACTCGAAATAGGACGCATACTAACTCAAGACCAGGCTGAGACTGCGATACGCGGCATAGACGCTGGAGCAGTAACGAAGGCGGAGTTACTGGCAATAAATCCTAAAACCTACACACTCGCGCAGAAAAGGATAACGGTGAACCTATACAACATGATAACTCCGGGAGCAATATCCACAAAAGGAGTCAGCGCGACTGTCAAAAAGTGCGTAAAAAACTGGTACCTCCACACCTGGCACTTTACGCCTGCGTTGGTATTTGTCTTCAACCCAGACGTCTATGTCCCGAGGTAACGCCGTATGTTGCAACTTGCGGCTGCCATCGCAACCCGCCCTAAAACTGTGCCACACCAAGATCCGAGCTGTCAAAATATTTTTACGCCCATAGGTTGATTTTGCTTTTCCGGTAAATGCCGGGTTCGTATATAATGCAACAGAGTGTGTTTTAATGTTACATATTTTTCACTGGAAGGGTCTGCATGGCTTTGAGAATAAGATTAGCAAGAGGCGGAGCGAAAAAACGGCCGTTTTATAGGATGGTGGTGGCCGAGAATACATCCCCGCGCGATGGGAAGTTTGTGGAACGCGTTGGCTCGTACAATCCATTGATAGAACGCGGGAAGGATGGACGCGTTGTCGCTGATATCGATCGCGTTAAATATTGGCTTTCGGTAGGAGCGAAGGCGACGGAACGCGTTGAAAAGTTGCTAGCGGGCCTTGGTATAGTTCCGCAACCTCCCATCAGGGTAACTCCCCAAAAATCAGCTCCGAAGAAGAAGGCCCAAGAGAGAGCAAAGGCAGCTCGTGAAGCGCAGCTATAGTGTTTTATTCGCTTACATAATTCCGTGAAATCTGGAAGCGTTTGCATTGGCGTCATCTCTAAACCGGTGGGAGTAAAGGGTGATGTCAAGGTACGAGTTTTCACAGAAACCGCTGAATCTTTTTTGAAGATAAAGGGTATTTTTCTGGAAACTGGCGCAGAGCTGAAGTTGTTGTGTCCCAAGGTAAGATCGCCCACAACGGTGGTGGCCGGGCTAGGCCTGCGCGGCGACAGGACGGCGGCGGAGTCGTTTCGCGGCAAACGCCTGTTTGCATACTTGAATGATTTTCCACCGCTTGACGACGGGGAGTACTATCTGGAAAGCCTTGTCGGTATGGCGGCTGTGGATCGTAGCGGCAACGTCGTTGGACATATATCGGCGTCGTTTGATTTTGGCGCCGGAGCGTTCTTAGATATAACGACTAGTGAATCTGGTAATGTGGCAACTATCCAGTTTAATAGTACAGCCATCCTGGATATCGACAATGTTGGAGGGATCATTAAGCTGGATGAGCAGTTCATACTCAGGTAACCTATACATCATAGCCGGGGAAGCGTCTGGCGACAAACTTGGATCGCGCATAATCGACAATCTGGAAGGCGTAGAGATATCGGGCGTTGGAGGCCCCCTGATGGAAGCTCGCGGATTTTGTAGCCTCTTTAATATCAACGAAATCTCGGTCGGCGGTATATGGGAAGCCGCTCGCAGTATTCTAAAAATTCGAAAGCTAATTCAAAAAACGGTAGACGATATCGTTCTAAAGAAACCGCGCGTAATATTGACGATCGATTCGCCGGAGTTCTGTTTTAGAGTCGCGTGCCGCGTTAAGTCTATCATGCCGGAGGCTAAGCTGATTCATCTGGTGGCGCCAAGCGTTTGGGCATGGCGGCCTAATAGAGCAAAATCTATCGCCAGGATGTATAATCATATCATGACATTGTTCGATTTCGAGCCTCCGTACTTTACGAAGTATGGACTGCCTGCAACGTTTGTTGGGCACCCTGCTATAGAAGAGTTTCACGAATCACAATGCGACTCAAAGGAATCTGCCCTCCTGCTAATGCCAGGCAGTCGCGTTCAGGAAGTCAAAAGTCACTTACCGGTATTTTTGGAAGCGGCAAAAAAAATTGAAGCCGACAGAATAGTCGTTCCCACAATAGACTCTATAAGGCCATTGGTAGAATCTATGATTAACGACAAACGAATTGAGGTAATATCGGACGAATCCGAAAAAATGGAATTGTATAGAAAGGCAAGTTTCGCGATAGTAGCAAGCGGAACGGCAACGTTGCATTTGGCGCTTTCATCGTGTCCGATGGCGGTTTGCTACCGCATGTCTCCGGTGTCATATGCAATCATTAAGAGACTGGTAAAAGTGGAATATATCTCGCTGGCCAATATCATATTGGGAGAAAAAGTTGTCCCTGAACTTATACAGGGAGCATGTACTCCAATGGAGATAGTCAAAGCAATCAGTCATATTGACCGCGTTCAACAAACTTCGTCGTTTCGGAAGATTAGGAGTAGATTGCTATTAAATGGTATGCTGCCGAGCAAAGCGATTTCTACCACTCTCGGTCAATATCTCGTATAGTAACTTAAGAACAGATAAGCTTATGCCACATGGATATCGAAATGAGCGGCCTAATTGATTCGCACGCGCACTTGTTTTACGAGGGAATTTACGACTCTCTAGAGGATAAGATGCGCCTCGCAAAACTCTCTGGAGTTGACTATATTTTGAGCGTTGGAACCGATTCCAAAACCATAGCCAAAAACATTGAGATATCCAAGAGGTTCGATAACGTGTTCGCATCGGTTGGAATTCATCCGCATCACTTCAAAGACGGATACGACACAGCCGAGTTGATCGAACTTTCTAAGGATGAAAAGGTCGTCGCGATTGGCGAAGTAGGGCTTGATTATCATTACGATGACTCCACGTCAAAGTCCGACCAGCTTACCCTATTCAGGGACATGCTATCCATTGCAAAGGAGTGTGGGCTGCCATATATAATTCACGCAAGGGAGTGCTTCGATGATATTTTTGACGCCATGTCGGAGTACGACCTACCGCCATCCGTATTTCACTGCTATACCGATACCAGGGAAAATGCCGCCAGAATTCTCGATGAAGGACACTACATATCGTTCGCCGGAGTTGTCACATTCAAAAATTCTGTCGAGCTAAGAGAGATAGCGAGGTACGTGCCGGACGACAGATTTTTGATAGAAACGGATTGCCCGTATTTATCGCCTGTACCGTACCGCGGACAACAAAACGAGCCAGCATTTGTGAGTTTGGTGGCGGAATGCATCGCGCAGGTTCGAAACGTTGCAGCGGATGATATCGCTCAGATAACGTCCGATAATTTTTTCAGGCTTTTTCATAAGGCCGCGCGTCACGTTATTTAACGGCAAAAGCGATTGTGATTGATGTATAATTGACGCGATCAACAGACGATAATTAGTCGCATCAACCGCTTCTGTATGCTTCGATCCTTTTTGTTCAGTATTGTTTTCTGGCCGATATTTGTAGCGTACATCGCTCTCATGTATCCGCTTGCCGCCATCTCCTCGTCAAGAGTTGTTTTACTGACGGTGTATCGCCCAGTAACGAGATGGCTTTTGTTTTGTCTGAAGAGAATTGCTAACGTTGGATATGAAATTAGAAACCTCGAGAATGTCCCGACAGTCCCTTGCATCATTGGATGTAACCACCAATCCACCTGGGAAACATTCATTTTCTCGCTACTCTTCGATAATCTATCGATTGTAATCAAGCGCGAACTCTTGAAAAAGCCGATTGCCGGAATGTATTTCAGGAGGATTGGATGCATTCCAATTGACAGATCGTCCCCTATTTCTGCAATAAAGACACTGGTTAAGCGCGGGGGGGAAGCGTATCGTATCGGAAAGAATATCCTCATTTTCCCCAATGGAACTAGAGGTGACGCGGCTAATCAGACAGAGTACAAGAGTGGAATTTACGCGATATACAAAGCAACCGGAGCCCCGGTAGTTCCGGTAAAGGTAAACTCCGGATTATGCTGGCCGCATAAATCATTCCGCAAGGCGCCGGGGACCATAGCGCTGGACTTTAAGGACACCATAACGCCGGGCCTTGAAAGGGCAGAGTTCTTTGCTGAATTTGAAGCAAAGATGGGATAATAAATTCGCAATGAAAATACGAATAAGACCATGCCCTTTGTTCCCGCTTACCGTCGTTATTGCAATATCGCTACTTGCGTTATTGATGCTATACTCTATAGGAGCTGGGAGCTTTTATCCGTGGTGCGTCAACCAGTTCTGTCGGCTTTTATTAGGAATCGCCGCTGTTTTTATAGCCTCGTCTACACCTGTTAGTTTTTGGAAAAGGCGCGCCTATTTTGGATACATGATTTGTGTGGTAATGCTGGCGTGCGTGGCTGTAGTCGGGAAAATATCGATGGGAGCGCAAAGGTGGCTTAGCCTGTACTTCTTTAACCTTCAACCATCCGAACTCATGAGAGTTGCAATGATAATTGCGCTATCAAGATACTTCGCCGATCTTGGAATAAGCGCCGTTACGAGGAACGTCTCGTTGATATTCCCGACGTCGTTAATGGCAATCCCAGTTTTCATGGTTTTACTTCAACCAGACCTCGGTACGGCAACTATTTTATTTTGTACATTTGTCGCAATACTGTTCGCCTGTGGAGTACAAATCTGGAAATTTATAGTTACGCTTGCTGGACTAGCAGGAGCTATGCCGTTACTATGGAACATGCTCCATCAGTATCAACGCGAGAGAGTTCTCGTATTTTTGAACCCTGAGTTAGATCCAAGCAGATCTGGGTATCATGTAATTCAATCTCAAATAGCGTTAGGTTCAGGCGGATTATATGGGAAGGGGTTACTCAATGGATCGCAGTGCCAACTCAATTTCTTACCAGAAAAGCAGACTGATTTTGTTTTTGCCGCGCTTGGAGAGGAACTCGGGTTTGCCGGATGCGCGGCGCTTATCGCGCTGTATGCCATGTTAATGATCTACAATTTAGGAGTAGCCATGAGGGCGCGAGATAGATTTGGTCAGACTCTTGTATTTGGAATTAACGCAATGCTGTTCCTCTACATCTTCATAAACATCTCGATGGTTTGCGGGCTACTACCTGTAGTTGGGATACCGCTCCCATTCTTTTCGTACGGAGGAAGCGCCTTGATAGTTTTGTTATTCTGCCAGGGGCTCATATTCGCGGTTGATATTGAGAACAAAACTAGATCCGGCATCAAGAGGTAGTAGCAATCGCTTATTTCTATGAGTTTAAAAAGGATCTATCTGTCGCAGCATCCCATAATGAAGTCCACAGATCCGAGGATTGCTGTGATATCAGGTATTGTGACTCCCACGAGCAGTTTCCTTAGAAATTGAACATGCGCAAACGATGGAGACTGAAAGCTCATTTTATGTACGTGGTGTGAATCGTCTCCAACTTCCATACGAATTCCGAACTCTCCGCGCGGCGTTTCCGTTGATGCGCAGACGACTGAATTTCGTGGAAGCCCGCGAATTGTAAGCCGCTTGGCGCACTCGTCGTTACGATAGTTCCCTGACGGGAGTATTCCGAGGCACCTCTTTATAAGCTCCATGCTTTGTTTAATCTCCAAAAATCTGAGACGGAACCTAGCATGGCAATCGCCTTCATGTAGTACGATCGGATTGAACCCTAACAACGCATACGCCCCGTACGGCGCGGAAACTCTGACATCTTTTGCATTCCCGGACGCCCTTACATTTACTCCCGAGACGCCATTTGCTATAGCTTCTTCAGCCACAATCTTACCTATGCCAACAGTTCGCTTAATAAAGATTCTATTATTAATAGCCAATTTTTCTACGGCGTCTAGGTAAAATCCTATACCTTCGATAAAGGCCTTGATCTTCTCAATTACAGATTCTGAGAGATCGCAGAAAACGCCGCCTGGCGCGTAGTACGCGAGATGCATCCTTGCGCCAGTTGTCTCCTCAAAAACAGACATTATCTTCTCCCTCTCTTCGACGCCATAAAGTAGTAGACTGAGGCATCCGAGATCAAACGTCATAGATCCTATGCTCATGATGTGGCTTGAGATTCTAGTCAGCTCGTCAAAGATCGCGCGAATAAAAATTGCCCGCTCCGTCGCCTGCGCGCCTAGTAGTTTTTCGATTGCGATGACGTATGCGTGTTCCTGAATTGCAGGAGACAAATAATCCAATCTATCTACATACGGAATCACAGATATGAACTTTTTGCCTTCGACTATCTTTTCGATTCCTCTATGTAAGTATCCAGTGATGGGTTCGCATGCAATTACCTCCTCTCCCGACATCGTCAACTTCAACCTCAAAACTCCGTGTGTAGACGGGTGATGCGGGCCGAAATTTATGGTGTAGACATTACTCCGCGACGCCGTCATTTTTCAGTAGCGCGTCTATCTTGCTTGCTCGTTCGGAAGTTTGGTCGAATTTAAATACGATATTAGGCACAACTCGCAACGACAATTTTTGGGCTATGAGATTTTTAAAAAAGTGGATCTGTATTCTAAAAAATTCCAACACCTCATCTACTGCATGATTGTCCAATGCAGTGAAGAATACGGTTGCATTGCGGAGATCGGGAGATAAATCGACGTACGTAATTGTTATGAGGCTCGGTCGCAACGCAGGAGTTGCATCGTCTTGCATATGATGAAAATCGCCGCGTATTAGAGCAAGTGACAATAGCTCCTTAATCTGCGCTGCAACTCTATCGTTCCGACGCCCAGTAGTTTTCCTTTTCTTTGGAACAAACAGATCTAACTTATTCATCCAGAAGCCCTCGCAAGGATACAGAAATCACGAGATGATGATACCATGTCGAGGCTGAAAGGTATTAGCATGAAGCGATAATCCCGGCGGCTCTAATTACGACGTCCTGGCATCCTGTCCTAGTGATTGTCGACATCGAGAGTACGTCGCGCGCTCCAACGTCTGCCAACCTATTTATACATTCCGTAACCGTATCTGGCCCCACAAGATCAATTTTGTTTAGCGCGACGACCTCAGGTTTTTTATTGAGCGACGGGCTATAGCAGCTAAGCTCCTCCCGTACGGTTAGGTACGATTCCAACGGGTTCTCGGCTGCTACGTCAACTACGTGAACCAGCATCCTGCACCTCTCTATGTGAGCTAGAAATCGATCCCCCAGTCCCCTCCCGATATGCGCGTCTTCTATTATGCCGGGAATATCCGCCATTACAATCTCCTTGTCGTCCACCCTGACAATCCCAAGCTGGGGGACTAGCGTTGTGAACGGGTAGTTCTCAATTCTCGCCTTGGCATTTGTAACGCTTGAAAGAAACGACGATTTCCCCGCATTAGGCAATCCAACTAATCCTATATCGGCAATCAGCTTCAGTTTCAGCCAAACCCACTTTTCTTCTCCGGGTTCGCCAGGCTGGAATTTTCTTGGAGCGCGGTTTGTTGAAGTTTTGAAGTACGAATTTCCGAGCCCGCCTTTTCCGCCATTCGCTAACAATATCGTTTCCCCAAGCTTCGTTAGATCGGATATCTCGGTAACTTTGTCATCCGCGAGAATTTGAGTGCCAACTGGAACCTTTAATACTATATCTTCGGCAGATCCGCCAGTTTTATTCTGTCCGGCTCCATTCTCCCCGCGTCTTGCCTTGAAGTGCTGCCTGTATCTGTAATCGATTAGTGTATTAACGTTATTCACGGCTGTCACGTAGATTGATCCGCCATATCCGCCAGCTCCGCCGTCAGGCCCTCCAAATTCAATAAACTTCTCCCTCCGGAAGCTTAATGCCCCGCTTCCGCCGTCTCCGGCTTTAACAAAAATTTTTGCTTCATCCAGGAATTTCAAATGTCGTGCCTCTGCCTGAATGCGGCTATTATCGTACCATCGTCGAGATACTCCAGCTCCCCGCCAATCGGAACCCCATGCGACAATGTTGTTACTTTCGCATTAAGATCTTTAATTTTATCGTTCACAAAAAGCGCCGTTGCCTGACCGTCGATATCAGCGCTCATCGCCATTATCACCTCTGTTATCCCCGAACTAACTCGCTCGCGCAGTTTATCGATACTTAGATCCCTTGGCAGCACCCCGTTCACCGCCGACAATTTACCGCCAAGCGCATGGTACATCCCGTTGTAAAATCCAATCCTCTCTATAGCCCACAAATCCGCTACGTCAGACACAACACATAAAACTGAACTATCGCGTTTTTGACTAGAGCAGATGGAACACACGCGAGTCGTATCAATATTCCCACATATCTCGCAGGCCGTCGTATTGTTATACGCTCGGGTGAGGGCGTCTATAACGTATTTCATAGCGGTATGTTTTTTACGTAACAGATATACGACAAACCTAACCGCAGAACGATATCCCATCCCTGGAATCCTACTAAAGTAGTTAATTAACTTATCGATATCGCTCGATATCACAGAAAATACCAGAGGCTACGGGATTGTCCAGAAGCTGCGCTCACTATATCCTAGTTTATGAAGGCGCGCAAGTTCTTCGAGCCCCCAACTCAACAACATATCGCGATCGCGACAAGTAACGTTAACCCAAAGATCACCCATATCACATGAGCCGCAACCAATTGTTGATGCGCGCCGGATAGCGTTACATTGACGCTCCGTAAAAGCCTGTAACCACTCGCGCGCGCGATGTTGCCTATGGCTTCATTGAATATGTTAATAGTCTTCGCTACGCTCAACGTAACCCCCGCAACAAAGCCACAAAACCGCTCATGTATTCCGCCTCCATTTAATATTGCCACGAACCTTAATATTTGGATTACCGCCTTTGCTCTTGAGAATCGCGCGATCAGCAAAACAGCGACAACCGACATAACAATCTGGATCATCTCCTCCGCGCCAGCCATGAAACAGTCAGGCGCGCTACGCGCATGTTCGATCTCAAATTCGCAAAGACGCAAATTACCACGCGAGTACATACTCCACGCATAAAGCGATCCTAAGATAGATACGATTACGAGCGACCACACCGGTATCAAATTACATTTATTTTGATTCGCAACCGTTGGCAGCGTAATTTCGCTCATCCCAAATACGCCGCCGTACAGAGTGATCATAACCAGCCTAAACAGCGCAACAGTGGCAAGTATGTTTCCCGCTACATTTACAATGGTTAGAAACGGCGCATCAACCGTTTGAATCGACGCAATAAATGGAACCTTTGCGAAAAATCCGGGCGCAAACGGTAACCCGACGGCTATCGCAAACACACCCCATATCATACCGGTTAGTTTCGGAGACTTATTTTTGATACTTCCAATTTTGTAGATGTTCTGTTCTCCTGCGGTCAGAGAAATTAAATGCGCAAACCCCATGAACAGAGCCGCTTTAAAGAGAGCATGACAAACAAAGGTCAATGTTGACAAAGAATACATCTTCAGTCCGCACGCTATAAACATACTGCCGGTAGACGACGCAGTTAAGCGCGCCATGATTTTCTTTACATTATTGTGGATTGCGGCGCGGAATGCCATTAGCGTAAATGTACAGGCCCCAAACACAACCATCAGGAATGGTAACAGCTCAAATTGCTCGAACATGAAGTGAAACTTTGTAATGAATATAATTCCGACTCCTACAATAGTTCCGGAGTGAATTAGGATTGAGGCAGATGTGTTAGCTTTAACTGCATCGACTAACCAATGCGAAAACGGAATTTGCGCCCCCTTGCACAAACATGCAACCATCAAGAAAGTCGACGGCCATAAAAATTTCTTGGAACCTCCGCCAGAATACGCGCTTACAACATTCTCAAACTCTAGTCCGCCGGCATGAAATGCGATGATAACTACGGCTACCAAAAACAGAAGGCTCGCAAATTTGTTGAAAGCGAACACCCTAGTTGCTTGCAGAATTGCTCCATTCCCGAGTCCAACTATCATAGTAGATATAAGGCCCATCGCTTCAACAGCTACGTAAAATTGAAAAAGGTTATTTGAAAATACAGCCATACACATGAAAAATACAAATATATTTAGAGGCCATAACTTGCTTTCGCTACGATTTTTATTTGTCAGTATCCCATCGGCAAAATGCAGGCAGCAAAGTATTGCGGATATAATCAGGCAAATTACGGTTTCTACCATACCGAAACAAAATGATAACCCAAAACAAACTTTGTCAATTTCAAATAATGGGATGCTACATCTAATATCGTCCGGAGATAATAACAACGCGACGCCAAACAGAAGGCCCGCGCCTACCGCTCCCCACTTTGCAATCTGCGAAAACCTAACAACGGCTCCGAATCCTCCGGAAAACAACAAGACGATCATGGGCAGTATCCCAAGCTCATCCGTCATTATCCCTACCTTTATCCAGAAGATTGACACGCCTGTCATCTGCGATCTGCGAATTAAAGATTGTGAATACAACGCCTAAAACAAGCCCTCCCAAGACAACGGCAACCAGTATCATAAGGTGTCCCGATTTTATCGGGAAATCTCCGGCCGCCGCTGAGAAATTGATGATGCTAGCAAAGATCATTATCTCTATCGAAATAATAATCTTTACTACATTAGATTGCGCCACAAGCCCCAATAATCCGATACAAAACAAAAACCCGCTGAGAATTACAATATTCTCGCAACCGCTCATCTATGAGCTAGTCCTTTTATGTTTGAGCGACAATATCCTGACTGCGCGAGCAAAACTCCCGGAGAACAATATCTTACAAAGCGAAGCTAGCGAATTATCTCCAACGAACGACAGATCCTTAGTTCGCGTAGAGTACGCAATGAAAAGCGGACTCATTGACAAAGACAACGCAGTAATGCACACCACCATCTTCTGCCCGAACTCGTCGATAATCTGAGATTGCGTGGCAACGTTAGCGAGTATCAGGGAAAATTCTCCCAGCTGCGCAAGGACTATTCCTATTGATGCCGCCTTGGCTAATTCAATTGAAAATAATCTCATCGTTACAGTGTTAGAAATGATTTTCCAAATCGTAATCCCAGCTAACGCGATCGTGACGGCCAACCAGTTTTCTACGAGAAATTTCAGGTCAAACATAAGGCCGACCGACAGAAAAAAAGTCATCAGCAACACATTCTGAATTGGTTTCACACTATTTAGAATGTTCTGCCTATCCTGCGTATTACCTATGAATAGCCCAGCTAGAAACGCCCCGTATGCCTGAGACAACCCAATCAAGACAACTATTGCAGACGCCGTAAAACAAAACGCAAGAGTTATAACTGGAGTAAGTTCACTATTTTGCAACAGATTTCTAGTTGGTAAATTTATCTTGTCTTTCTTTCCGAGATACCTAATTAGCAGCACCACAAGAACGATCGCAAGCACGAGGTTTGTTATTACCGATCCGTCGATTGATCCACATTTTTTGATGATCAGCATCATTGGAACTATGGCGATGTCCTGCGCGACAAGAATCCCTATTGTGATATGCCCTACATCCGTTCTCAGTTCTCCAATATATTCCAGCACTTTGACTATCGCGGCCGTCGACGAAAGAGACACGATAAATGCAACAAGTAACGCCACAAAAATAGGGTAATCGAATAGCAGAGATACCGCGGTAGCGATAACTGCGTTCGCAACCACCTGCACTATCGTAAACAGGGTTGGAATCTTCCACATCTTCATGAATGACTTGATGTTTAGCTCCATTCCGATTACGAAGAGCAGCAGCAGTATTCCAAGCTCTGAATAAAATTGAACCTGGGTCTGCGACGAAATAAATCCAAACCCGCTTGGCCCAAACATCGCGCCAGCCAAGATATAACCGATCATTACAGGTTGCTTCAGCTTTGCCAGAAGTAACCCCGACAACGCCGCAACCAAGACTATTACGGTAAGATGCGCAAAAACGTACTCGTTATCCATGGCTAACGTAGTGTAACATATGTCGCATGAGCATTACAGAGCCAAACGCGGTACTCGGCAGGATCAAAGAGAAACTGCCGCTATCTGAAATCATAGCTAAGGATACTCCATTACGTAAAAATGGGAAAGAGTATGTTGGATGCTGTCCGTTCCATAATGAGAAAACTGGATCTTTTTTCGTAAATAACGACAAGGGAACGTTTTACTGCTTCGGGTGTGGCGCATCCGGAGATATTGTCACATACGTTATGAAGAAACGTGGAATTCACTTTGCTCAGGCTATAGAAATACTGGCGGAAGCCGCCGGTATACAACCTTCGGAGTATCTGGATTCAAAGGACTGTCACAAAACACAGCTTAAGCTCATGCAAAAGGCTCTCGAATTTTTTAGAAAGCATATATGCGATGATATGGCGGCCAAATATTGTAGCTCCAGAGGATTTGACAAATCGTGTATCGAACAGTTTGGAATTGGCTACGCTCCCAGAAACGGCGAATTGTTACTTTCTCACGTTAAAGCCTCAGGCTTTTCAGTATCCGATATATTACAATCCGGGCTCTTCCATCAAAAAGACGGGAGGATTCTGTGTTACTTTAGGGACCGTCTGATATTCCCCGTTTTTAACAAGTCGGGATGGCCCATTGCGTTCGGAGGACGCGTTCTTCAAAACAGCGAGACCCCAAAATATTTGAACTCTAAGGAAACAGTTCTTTTCCAAAAACGAGAAACGCTGTATGCCTTCAATATCGCGTCAAAAAATGTTTCGACAACTAAAAATTTTATTCTTGTAGAGGGATATGTCGATGTCGTTATGTTACATCAACATGGATTCAATACTGCGGTAGCGTCCATGGGAACGTCATTTTCGATCGAACATCTCGTAAAAATTTGGAAATTATCGAGCGACCCGATCGCATGTCTTGACGGAGACTCGGCTGGTTACAACGCCATGCTGAAAATCGCGTTTCTCGCGATGCAATACCTGCAACCAGGAAAAAGCCTAAAGCTATGCGTAATGCCAGACGGATACGATCCAGATTCGTTCCTCAAAAAATTCGGCAAACAAGAGATGGAGAAAATATTGGAAAACTCCAGCTATATGATAGATTTCATCTGGCAACACTTCCTTAACCAGCTCGAATCCGGCGACTACAGGACCCCTGAAAAATTGGCTGAATGGAAGAAGAACATCCTGGACAGCGTAGACGCCATCCAAAACTCCGATATCAGAAAGCTATACAAATCTGATATCGGCAGCAGGATATTCTATGCCATCAAATCCGTCAATAAAAAGACTTTTACGCCCGCGAACACATCAACGCAGCATCATGCATACTCCGCTTCCGCAACGCTAATCGATAAGGACGAGAAAATACTATTGCGCGAGGCTACTATGTTGTATATCCTGCTGGAGCGTCCGTCTGTAGTCCCGTGCGTACTGGAGGAGTTGGCGACCATTGAATTTTCGAGAAGTGGATTCGAGGCTGTGAGCAGCTTGATTCTTGGAGGTGGTGGGGTGTGTTCTAGTACAACGCCTGATGTTGATCAAGAGGTCCAGCATGTATTGGACACGGCGTCGAGGGATTGCGATATTTCACAAAAAGACGATGAATCTGTGATTGGAATTTGGATGGGAATATACAGATATGAGTTTTCGCATAGACGGCATCTTGACGATATAAAACAGGCAAAGGAAGCCTGCGACGAGAATATGGATGCAAAGGCTTGGGAACGTCTAAAAGAACTGAAGCTGAGTCACGTCGGCAAAAAACAGAAAAATGATCAGGGCAACAATAAATTAGGGTAATGCAATGGACATAAAAGAAATTGATGACGAAAACATGGTGGAAATGCAGCAAGTAGCAGCCAATCCGGATGTTATTGGTCTAATGAAATCACACAAGATTAACGGATATTTAACGTACGAAGAGATCAACGAGGTTCTCACTGGCCCAGAGTACGATTCCGACAAACTAGATCTGATCATGACATATTTTACAGAAAATGATGTGAAGATTATTAGTATTGATGACGAAGCCGTTATTCAAAAAACTAAAACAGCAGGGATAGACGATATACATGGCTCGGCGGATAATTCAGCGCAAGCAATGGACGAATCAAGAGGCGGCGACCCCGTAAAGCTATATCTCCGGGAAATGGGCAATATCAATCTCCTATCTCGAGAAGGCGAAATTACGATAGCTATGAAAATAGAATCATTTCGAACAAGCTTAAACGCTCGCCTGTGTGAGAGTCGCGTTACTGCAGATATGATATCGTCCATACGCGATAGGCTGGATAACAGCACGATCTTGCTGAGGGACGTCATTGCGTCAGACATGTCAATGCCCGAGGATGAGGCTCATTTTCGAGAAATTGACGAATCAGACGAGGTCGATCTTGGTTTAGAGGAATGCCCAGCTTCATTAATGACAAACGATGAAGAAATGAAGCGGAAGTTGCTCGTTCTATTCGATAGGCATCTACAGTTTTATTCCGAGATATACGACAAGCAGAAAGCCGCGGGATTCGACGTCTGCCTGCTCGATAACGATAATGAATACCAGACCTTACGACAAAAGATCGTCGATAATTTCTACGAGATCAATCTGAACGAAAAGAGACTTGCGGCTCTAAGG
>JAIRYU010000074.1 GCA_031267545.1 Holosporales bacterium
CCGAGCTCGGTCTAAATCATGTTGGAATGTCCGTATCGTTGTGCGGATTTGTTCACAGGATAAGGGATCACGGCGGATTACTTTTTATAGACTTACGCGATCATTACGGAATAACGCAATGCGTTTTACAGGAAACTGACGATTCGTTTGCCGCGGCTGGGAAATTGAAAGACGAAGCCATTGTAAGAATTAATGGAACCGTAGTTAAGAGGGATCCGGCCACGGTGAACGCCGCTATGAGCGCCGGCGAAATTGAGATATGCGTCGATAATATCGAGACTCTTTCGCAGCCCGAATTACCGCTTCCGATCCAAATAAACGTTGAAAATGAGTTTCCGGAGGATACGAGACTTACGTACAGGTACCTTGATCTTCGCAGAAAAAAGATACGCGAGAACATTGCGCTTAGATCAAACGTAATTTCGCATATCAGGAAGGAAATGTCTGAGATGGGTTTCTTGGAGATTCAGACGCCGATCCTAACGTCTTCGTCTCCGGAGGGAGCAAGAGATTACATTATCCCAAGCAGGGTGCATCATGGGAAATTCTACGCTCTTCCACAAGCTCCACAGCAATTTAAGCAACTCCTGATGGTTGCCGGGTTTGACAAATATTTTCAAATAGCTCCATGCTTTAGGGACGAAGACGCCAGGGCCGACAGATCTCCCGGAGAGTTCTACCAACTAGATCTAGAAATGAGCTTCGCGTCTCAGGACGATGTGTTCCGCGTTGTCGAGAACGTTATCCATAGCGCGTTTAAAAAATTTGCTAAGCCGGGCTGTTCAATTAGTGATCTTCCATTCGAAAGGATATCGTACGACGATGCGTTGCTTCACTACGGAACCGACAAACCCGACCTCAGAAATCCGCTGGTCATTCAAGATGTAACCGATATTTTCAAGGGTTCCGCATTTAGCGCATTTTCAAACGCGATAAAAGACGGCGCGTTGGTAAGGAGTATCGCAGTTCGTAACTGCATAAGTGAGCCGCGTAGTTTTTTCGATAGAATGAATGATTGGGCGAAAGGCATAGGGCTCCCGGGCCTTGGGTATATTTCAATGACGTCTGATTCAGAGTTTAAGGGTCCGATAGCTAAATTTCTGAATGAAGCTGAGTTGAATGAAATTGCGAGAGTCAACGGCATGAGTCAGGGAGACGTCGCGTTTTTCATATGCGACAAAAGCGCTGCGACATTGTCTGGAGCCGCGCGCTCTAAGCTTGCAGACGCGCTAAATCTGGCGGAGCAAAATGCCTACAAATTTTGCTGGATTGTTGATTTCCCAATGTTCGAGTACGATGACGAGGCTAAGCGCATCGCGTTCTCTCATAATCCGTTTTCAATGCCACAGGGTGGGCTTGATTCACTAAATACGGAAGATCCTCTGAAAATAAAAGCCTGGCAATACGATATTGTTTGCAATGGGATAGAACTGTCGAGTGGAGCCATAAGAAACCATAGTCCCGAAATTATGTACAGGGCCTTTGAAATAGCCGGGCATAGTCGTGAATTTGTGGACAACAAATTTAAGGGAATGATTCAGGCATTTAAATTTGGAGCGCCTCCGCACGGAGGGTGCGCCCCCGGCATCGACAGAATAGTAATGCTACTTGCCAATACGGAGAACATTAGGGAGGTGATCGCATTTCCATTCAATCAACAGGCCCAAGATCTTATGATGGGGGCTCCAGCTGAAATAACGGAGCAGCAACTGCAGGAGCTTCATATCGCAGTCTGCCCACAAGGACAAAAGAAATAGCGAAGCGCTCGTATCTGGGATTAACTAGATATTAACGTTTGTCTGGTAGTATCATCGGCAGACGGTATTGGAGCTTGGCAATAACAAGTATGAACAAAAAGCAGGTAAAGGTTATAATTGCCGGATTGTTCAGCGCAACCGTCTTGGCGCTTGCTTACGGAGCCAGCGACTCGATCAGTCCGCGGAACATCGGCGCAAGCTTCGACTATGAGAAAATAGTAAGATCCGTAATTGTGATATTGATCTCAATTGTTATAATACGCATATTGATCTATACAGTTGTTAAACCAATCGAGGAAAGCCAAAAGAAGCATTTCTCCGGGATGTTGAAGTACGGGATAGGCATTTCGCTACTGATCGCGGCAGCCGTGTTTATAACAACTCAGGTGTATAAGCAGTCTGCGTTATCGATATTTATCGGCCTTGGCGCATCGGGTCTGGGAATTGCATACATAGCGCAAGATTTTCTGAAAGAGTTATTCGCCGGCATAGTAATAGCCGCGCAGAATAGGTTCAGGGTGGGAGACTGGCTTCAATTCCCCGACGGGGTTTGCGCCAAAATAGTCAGAACAAGGTTAACCGGAATCGATCTCATTCTCCTAAACGACACGCTACTAATCGCGCCAAACACAACGCTAACCGGGAAACCAATCATCAACGTGAGCCAGCCAAGCGCGGAGTATGGCGAAACCGTGAAACTAGTGCTTGACCATAACGCGCAGGTCGATCGCGCACGGAGGATAATACACGCGGCGCTGATCAACGTAAGTGGCGTAGTAGATAATAAAATAACAGTAGTAGCGGAAGAGATGCGGTCAACCGGCGCGCTGTTCGGAGTGTACTACAGGGTCTCTTCATACGACGCTTTCCCAATTGTTCGACACAGAGTGATATCAGCCATAACTGCCAGTCTGCACGATCATCAGTTGCAGGTATGCGAGATAATAGGACAAATGAACATCAATACCCTCGAGCCGGGATATACCAAAAAGTTCGACGATACGTATGTTACCGATAGGATCAGCGCGGTGGATCGCGCCGGGCTATTCAGCGAATGCTCTGACGACGTAAAGCGGGAGTTTGCTGAGAAAATGTATAAAAGAGCATATAAAGAGGGCGAGTACGTATGTAAGCAAGGAGAACGCGGCGATACGATGTGTATCGTCGCCGAAGGCGTGGTAGAAGTGATAGCTAATGTCTCCGTAGTCGATAGGGACGGCAACGTCAAGACAACGTCCAACGCGATAGCTACATTGACTGGGGGCGACTATGTGGGCGAGATGGCCGTACTGCGAAATGAGGAGAGAAACGCTGACGTGATAGCGAGGACCGATGTGATTGTTTACGTAATCGGTAGGGAGACTATTAGGG
>JAIRYU010000075.1 GCA_031267545.1 Holosporales bacterium
GAAAGCGTATCACAATCCGCTCAAAAAATCACCATTAGGTATGTAAACTCGCACAATCTGGCGCAATTCATAAACCGCGCGCTTGAACTCGTTCCGAAATTCGTGGAAGCGGAATGAAACGCGCGCAAGATCGCTTTGCGGCGTTATTTAGTATTGACGGTAAATCAATTTTGATAGTAGCATGTAGTGGTCGTTGGTCGATACGGCTGTTTCTTAGAGGATTGGATAGCATGAATAGGGTTGAATTAATTTCCAGCATAGCAAACGCTACTGAATTAAAGAAGGTTGATGTTGATAAGGTATTGAGTGTGTTCGTTGGGACGGTAAAGTCTGCGTTAGCCAATGGCGACGACGTACGTCTCATTGGGTTTGGCACCTTTTACGCAGCTCATAGGAAAGCCTCTGAAGGACGCAACATGAAAACCGGAGATCCGATACATATTCCAGAGCGAAGTCTTCCGAAATTCAAACCGGGAAAACAGCTGAAGGACGCCGTTGCCGGCAACGCAGAGTAGATATGCGTGATTTGGGCGATTGGCTCAGTGGTAGAGCATCTCGTTTACACCGAGAGGGTCGGCGGTTCGAATCCGTCATCGCCCACCATTTTCTTTGGTTTGTAGTTGTTTTTTTTCTTACGGCATGTGGAAGGATCGGTAAGCTGGAACGTCCGGCGGAGTTAGAGAGCAGTGCTATCGTTTCGTAGGTTGTTGCCGCGTGTCGCAGTCCTGCTGTTGGTGGCGGCGCGCGTAGCGTTTGCGGATGTAACATTCAGGACTGCTTCTGGTAGACCTTGCGATGCTGGAGGTTTCGTTGTAGTGGTAGCGGCAGATTTTCCTGTTAAGAACGGGGAACATATGTCTGCCGAGGAGGGAAAGGGACGCGGAAGCGCTCCGCGTATTACGTGGACCAACGCTGAAACGTTGGATGTAGTATGGCCGCCATACGTCGATATTATGGGCTTCGACGGGTTGCCAAGCGGATACATGGGGTATCTCAAGAATTTTTCAGTTTTTTACAAACTCAGGATACTAAATAAAGAGGTTCCGGTTACATACGACGTATCGTATGTTGTTTGCAATGAGTCGTGCATACCGCGCCAGGAAAGCGGAGTTCTTGTTCTAAATGAAGCGCTATCCGACAGCGAGGCAGAGAACATAAATTGGAACCATCCGGAGCCTATGTCTGAGAGTTCAAGTTTGCTATGGATGCTCATATTTGGACTGCTCGGCGGATTAGCGTTGAACTGCATGCCGTGCGTCTTTCCAGTGATCATGATGAAGATATTTACGCTAATCAAAATATCCGATAAGAGCAAACAGAGCGCGAGAATTCATGGACTGTCGAGTCTTTTAGGAACGGTGAGCGTGTTCGTATCGTTTGGAGCAATACTCGGCGCGTTACGCCCGACGGACTCTGGACTCGGCTGGGGGTTTCATATGCAAAACCCGCTAGTTGTATACGCATTGTTACTAATTTTTCTTGCGTGTAGCCTGCATTTTTGGGGAATAATGAAGATTAATCTCCGAGGTCTGCCGAGGATGAAAACGCGTATACAAAACGGGTATATCGCGTCGTTTCTCAGCGGTATGTTCGGCGGACTCGCATCGTCTGCTTGCGTCGGTCCATTCGCTGGAGTTGCCATTGCGAGCGCTCTGTTTAGCGGTAACGCTGTACGCGCGCTCTCAATTTTCTTGGCAATTGGAATCGGGGCAGGATTGCCATTCCTAGGAGTCGCCATATTCCCACAAATCGTAAACAGAATGCCAAAGCCTGGTAAATGGCTATCAACATTTGAAGAGTTTATGGGATTTGCGATGCTGTTGTCGTGCGCTTGGCCAATTTGGATCCTACTATCGCAGATTTCGCAAATACGGTTCGTACTAGTTGTTATGTGCTGCATCGGGGTTGCGATGTTTGCCTGGATTCTAAGGAAATTTGGGAGAAGCAAGCGCCTCGCGTATGTGGCGTTGGTCGGTATTTGCGCAAGCGCGCTGACTGGCGGGTATTATGTAGCGTCCACTCCGCATCGCAAACATGCTGAAATATGCTGGATAGATTATTCTGATAAGATATTGGATGACGCGAAGGTTTGGAGGTCGTCTATCTTTCTTGATTTCACGGCCTCGTGGTGCCTTAACTGCCAATTCAATGAAACAGTTTTTGAAGATGAAGAAATTGCGCTTGAATTTCAAAAGAGAAACATCAAGGCAGTCAAGTGTGATTGGACAAACAAGGATGAACGGATCACCAAGCTGATGAAAGAATACGGAGCAATTGCCGTGCCGCTGTATATCTACTATCCCGGAGACGGCAAGGATTTCATAACGCTTCCGAGCGCGTTAACAAAGCAGTCATTGCTTGATGCGTTTGCAAAGGGAGATGCGCGATGACAAACCTCAAGAAGGCTCATCTGTTCAGCATTCTCCTAGGCGTTTTTGTAATCGTTTTTGATCAAGCCACGAAGTGGAGCGCATTGGCCTTTATAGAGAGGGGCAGCGTAGTTAAGGTATGCAAATACGTAAACCTGGTTCTAACGTGTAACTTTGGCACTAGCTTCGGACTACTGACTCCCGGAACTGAAGCTCAGAAATGGATGATTACGGCGCTTTCGATATTATGCGTAGCGCTTCTTACATACGTATTTTGCAGATTAACAACGATCATAGAGAAGATGTTTTGTAGTCTGTTGATAGGCGGCGCCATCGGCAACATCATAGACAGATTTGCTCATGGCGGGGTTGTCGACTTCATAGACTTATATTATGAAGACTGGCATTGGCCGGCGTTCAATATCGCGGACTCGTTTATTACGGCTAGCGCGGTAATGCTGGTTATCATCTCGCTTAAAAGAGGATGATTTGCCGCGCGTTTTTTCAATTGCCAATATGTGTCGGTACGTTCCGGCAAGGTGGAGAATTTAAGTGATCGCCAAAATTAAAGGGTTCACTGATTCAATTCTAGATGACTCACTCGTGGTTGACGTCAATGGAATCGGATACGCCGTTCTTGTTTCTGATAGAGTCAGGAACTCTGCGTCCGTAGGCGGGCCAATTGCTCTTGTAACTCTCCAGATATTCAAACAGGATGCGCAGTTTTTGTGCGGGTTCTTAGACGATATAGAAAAGAAGATCTTCGAGGCTCTGATTTCAGTTCACGGTGTGGGAATTAAGTCCGCAATGTCAGTTTTATCGCGTCTTGCGCCTGAAGAGTTTGCCATGGCTGTAGCAACTCAAGATCCACTGCTGCTATGCAGGGCAGACGGCATCGGCAAAAAAACAGCAGAGCGAATTTTACTGGAGCTGAAGGACAAAAATATTGGCCAGATAAAGGAGCTATCCAGCTTTAATAATGACGCTGTAAATGACACTATGCTTGGTCTAATAAGCCTAGGATACAACAAAAACAAAGTGAACAAGGTTCTTATGGAGGTTGTTCAGCAAATTGGAAATTCAGTCTCAACCGACGTCATGATAATGGAGTGTATAAAAAGGATGGCATAGTCTCATGTATCCAAAGCGCCATCAGTCTTTTACTGAGATAACGTAACATGGCGTTCCCAGTTCTTTGGCGATTTCTAGAGCTGAATTTTGCGATGCAAACGGACCTATACGAATGGCGTCCTTCTGCTCGCCGCTGGAATTACTTACCTTTTTTACGGAGCAGTTCTTTCCAGTGAACAACGTAGGAAATTTCTTTCTTAGCAAAATTGCCTCATTTTCAAGTATACTCCTGCCTTTCCCTGCTGATATCTTGATATAGTATATCCTATCGTCTACGATCGAGTACGCCTCGACTGGTTCGCGGTAGTTTCCTTCACTCGGTATCTGCCGATCTCCGCGCGGTAACGCGCCCTCCTGCTCTTGCGGAGGAAGTAGTATCTCGTCGTCTGGCGGTTGCATTTTGGACACCCTGCTATATACTTCTTTCTCCTTGTGCGGAATTATCTCCCCGCCCGGATTATCCGGGAGCGCTTTGAACGATGGCTGGGACGGTTCCACAAGCGGAGGTTCCCCGTTTGTTCTTCCGCCGCCTCTATCCGAATTCCAGTTATACGCAATCCACGATAAACAGACTAGCGATAATATCGACGAAAATGTTACTACAAACTTTCTCCACAAATCTCTTACCGCATAACGTTGACTTCGCCCAGCTCCTCTATGATCGTAATCCTCATCCCAATACGATCTACTAAACTCTGCGTACATATCCCTGTTCCGATCAGGAGCATATCTCTGTAATGGCGGAAGTTGCCTCTTATGGTAACGCACCATCTTTTCATTGATTATGTTACTATCCGCCCTATGAAAATACTTGCGACGCTCTGGTAGTTCAGATTCGCGCCGCTGGTCTTCTTCATAATCATGATCATACTCATACGCAATCTCCTTGTGTTCGGGCCGCGGCTGCTGTCTAGTTGTTTCGCGGAACGGTTCGGGATCTTGTTCATGGCTTTGTTCTATTCTTTGATCGTATTGCCGATTAGCGGACATGAACACGTCGTCATATTGCAGATACCTCCTCCTGCTGTTATGTCCCTGTTTCTTCCTGACGTTGCGGTTTATGTCAAATCTCATAAAATCATCTCATCTCATTTCAGACATAGGGGTAATTCCAACGATCTCAAATCCGTCTTCGATCACTATCTTAGTAGCTAGCAGAAGAGCAAGTCTCGCAATGGTGCTTTTCTTATCGCTACTGTCTATAAATCGTAACTCAGAGTTCGTTTTCCCCTTGTTCCACAGGACATGGAAACTGTGCGCTATGTCTTGCAAATGCCTTGGAATTCTGTGCGGTTCAAGAGAAATTGCCGCGGCTTTAACCTGTTCCGGCCAATACGACAACATCTTCACAAGATTCATTTCTAACTCGTCTGTGACGCATGCGGTATCACAGTTAGCAAGCTCCAGTTTATCAATTTCTCCGAATATCGATTCGTAGCGCCGAAACACGGAACATATCCTCGCATACGCGTATTGCGCGTAGAAAAGAGGGTTATCCATCGTGCATTCCACGACCTTCGCAAAATCGAAATCTACCATTACGTCGTGATGACGGGATACCATCATATACCTCGTCACGTCCTTCCCGACACGATTAACAACGTCGCGCAAAGTTATAAAATTCCCAGCCCTCTTCGACATCCTAACAGGAACTCCGTTCTCAAGAAAGTTTACGAGTTGATACAGCCTAACATCAAGCTTTACGCTTCCGTCGCTCATGGCCTCGACCGCGGCCGATATCCTCTTTGCATATCCGTTGTGGTCCGCTCCTAGAACAGTAATTAGCCTCTTGTACCCCCTCCTAACTTTATCTAAATGGTATGCCAAATCTCCGGCAAAGTACGTCCACGCGCCATCTGACTTCTTAATAACCCTGTCCGCATCGTCCCCGTATTTTGTAGATCTAAATAACGTCTGCGAGGACTCTTTCCACTCTTCGTCAACGACTATTCCCTTTGGCCTCGGGAGCGCGCCGATATACACGTCGTTATTTTCCTCAAGCTTTGCAAGGGCGCTGTCTATCATCCCCCTGGCGTGCAGCGCAGCCTCAGATGTGTACAGATCCATTTTGACGCCCACGCTCTCGAGGTCATCCTTCGCCTCGTCCATCATGCGCGTTATCGAAAATTCACAGAACAACGGCAACCACTCAGATTCGTCTTTTCCAACAAAAGCGTCGCGATGTATGGCGGCTAACGAGGCGGCGATATCCTTGACGTACTCTCCGCGATACATATCCTCCGTAAACGAATCCTCCGATATCGCGCCCCCAAAGAGCTCCTGATACCTTAAATATACAGATCTAGCTAGGAATCTGATTTGATTTCCAAGATCGTTAATGTAGAACTCTCTTGTAACGTCGTATCCAATTTTCTCCAGCAGGTTGGCCATGACGCTTCCCAGAACCGCGTTCCTAGCGTGTCCCGTGTGAAGGGGACCTGTTGGATTAGCGGATACGAATTCGACGTTCGCAGCTGTCCCGCCGTATACGTCAGAGCAACTGTATTTACGTCCAAGCCGAATTATCTCGGCTATCTTCTGTTTCCAGACCTCGTTGCTAACTTTGATATTTATAAACCCGGGGCCGGCAATTGACGCCTCTGTAATCTCCGGGTTTTTAGCGAGAGTCTCACATATTTCCTCAGCCAGAGCTCTTGGCGGCTTCCCGACCTTCTTAGCAAACGCCATCGCCGCGTTCGTATACAAATCACCGTGACCGCCGCTATGCGGAGGTTCTACAACGATCGACGATCCAAAATCAATTTCCAATTCATCCGGATCAACATATCGCCTCAAAGTTTCCAATATACAGTGACGCACTACATGGAACATCGATCAAAAACATTATTAACTCACCCATACATATATGATTGTAGGCCAACTGAGCCGGTTTATTCAAGGATGCAACTCGCAGGCGATTGCTCGCTTAGTCAGCTCTCACAAGCTATGTAAGGAATATACATCTCTATGTCCGGAATAGTATAATGGCTACATTCCTCAACAGCGCGTTTGGCGGATAGGAGATACGATGTCTAATCATTACGTAGTTTTAAGTAGAAAATACAGACCTAAAAATCTTAACGATCTCATTGGGCAGGAAGTTATGGCGCAGTTTATAAGAACTTGCCTCGATGAAAATAAAGTGCCGCACGCATTTCTGTTTCACGGTATCAGAGGGGTTGGGAAAACGACGACCGCAAGGATATTGGCAAGATGTTTAAGTTGTACGGGAACCGGCGACGATTCATCAATCCATAGATCGTCTCCATGCGGAATCTGCCGGTCCTGTCTTGCCATCGACAGAGATAGCCATATGGACGTTATGGAATTTGACGCCGCTAGTCGCACCGGAGTTGACGACGTCAGAGAAATTATAGAGTCCACACAGTACGCGCCCGCGCTGGGAAAATTCAAAATTTTCATAATCGACGAAGTTCATATGCTTTCCAAGAGCGCATTCAACTCGTTACTAAAAACGTTGGAAGAACCACCGCTACACGTAAAGTTTATCTTTGCGACGACCGAGCTTAATAAGGTCCCTGAGACTGTGCTTTCTAGGTGTATGACATTTCAATTGAATCCGATTCCAACAGTTAAACTAGCGGGATACATACTTAACATCGCTAATAAGGAGGGATTTGTAATAGAAGAGGAAGCCGCCGATATAGTTGCTACGGAATCTGGCGGCTCTGTCAGGGACGCCTTGTCGATTCTAGATCAGATAATGATGCTGTCATATCGCGACAAAAACATAACTTCCGATACCGTTATCAAAGTAATTGGCAGAGCTAGGAGGTGTGATATCGAGGAAATTCTGGAGCTAATACTGGCTAGCAAAACTAGCGAAGCCGTACAACTTGCGGAACGCGTAATTGTCAATGGATGCGCGCCGTTCGCGCTATACGGCGGTCTGCAATCCGCTTTGTATAGAAGAATCACGGAACGCGTTAAAAAAAAGGACGGCAAGCTTTCAACCTTACTGTACCTATGGCAGATTTTTCTGAAGCAAACTGAAAATATGAAGAGCGCAGAACACCCGGAGCACGTATTGATCGCGGCTATTATAATCCTGGCATACACAGCGTCTTTCCCAAATATCGAAAGCATGATGATCAAAAATACGCAGGCCAATCAAAACAAATCAGACAGCTTGATACAAAAAATACTAACCAAATTTCCGGGATCAGACGTTACGGAAGTAGAATAACTGCAAAATTAATGGCGTCTCCTACGGGATTCGAACCCGTGTTGCCGCCGTGAAAGGGCGGCGTCCTAGGCCCCTAGACGAAGGAGACGACTCGGATCATTGTAGTACAATTGTAGGCCAAACACAATCAAGAATCTTTTTTCAGAGATTGGCGGAGGACAATTTACGAAGCGCGCTGATGCAAAGCGCCGTTAATCAAATGAATTTAAAATGGAAGTAATCAAGATATATGTAAATTCTGAATTGACAACTAACCCCGAACACTTTTTCCTAAGCTTATTCAAAAGGAAATTGAGTAATATTTCTGATGTATAATTCCAGCAACAGGACAATCCCCCCAAGATAATGGACTCCTTAGCGTCATAAGCATTGAGCAAAAGCATGTGTAGTGACTAATCTTGGGAGATCTACCTTCTTGTATTGTTATTTTTCTCAAGATGCGGTAGTATTTCTCTTTCAAATAATTCTTGGGATAATGGATATAATCTGTTTCGCATTGTTTCTGCCTCACCCAGTTTCTCGGGGCATTATGTATCTGCAATCCATTGCTCAATTGGTTTGTTAATACGCCTTAACCAGGTGGTGTTCGCTTACGCGTTAGTTTTGGATTCCTCATGTGTGCAATTACAACTGATCTATCCTTTCTGGCGAAAACACACCAAAAAGCAATAATTTGTTTTTTGATACGCCAATGACAATGCGCTGCGTTACAGTATACATTATCGTGAGTTGTTTTTTTGAATGAAGTGATCAGTGAGAGCAAGGAGTGGAGTTGCGGTAGCGTTTGTGTCGCTTACCGGTTTGTTGGCCGGCTTTGGGGTTGGCAGCTGCGCGCAGGAGCGCGGCGTACATTGGGACAGGTCAGCTATCCCAAGCGGTACAGAATGCCCAAAAGGCGAAATCATGTCTCGAGGGATGAAGCGCGTAAGTAGTGGGTCGATTACGGCAAGATTTATGGCGGACGGGCGGTCGCAGTCTGAGAGCGCCGCGAATGACAAGCCGGGGAATCCCGCGCCGCTAAAGAGAGAGCCCATACAGATAGACCCCAAGTTGGGACGTATCATCTATGTCGATATGAGATATCCGGTAATGAGAAAAGATCGCCTCACTATAGCCGAGACTAAGAGGTTCGCGCGGTTTGCGCTCGAAATCTTAAACAAGTACGAGCAAATAGTCGCGGCTAAAGAAGCTCTGGCGAAAGAGCCTGGGGGAGACTCTGAGTCGCGGGAAAAGTCGCGACCGCAACCGGATACGCGTGTCTCTGCGGAAGATGACGCGGCGGGCGCACGGGATCTGGAGAGGCTAGAGAAGAAACGGGAAGCCCATGCGCACCGGAGAAAAAAGAAACATCCTCCGCTGGCGCAACCGCAAGCTGACATACTCAACGCGATCGCGGAGCTTCAGAGTGATGCGCCCGAGCGGCAACCTGAGGAGACCGGACAGAGTGAGCGCGGAGCGCTAGTAAGCATTGATGGCGCGGGCATGGCGGCGTTGATGGTAAGA
>JAIRYU010000026.1 GCA_031267545.1 Holosporales bacterium
TGGTGCGCGAAGTTATTTCTGTTTTGTCTCCGCGGGACGGCGATAGGGTGCTAGACTGCACATTCGGAGGCGGCGGGCATTCGCGATCAATTCTTGAATCTGCGGAATGTTACGTTTGCGGAATGGATCGCGATCCTGACGCCGCAGATAGGGCTCGTTCATTAAAAGAGCAGTACCGCGGCAAGTTCGATTTTACGCAGTGCAAGTTTTCTGAAATGCGTAACGTATTGGGAAATTGCGAAAAATTTGACGCCGTTCTTTTTGACTTCGGCATTTCGTCGTTTCAGGTAGATGACGCAGACAGAGGCTTTTCGTTCATGAGGGACGGAACGCTAGACATGAGGATGTCAAAAACTGGACGTTCGGCATTTGATGTGGTAAACTCGTTCTCGGAGGAGGATCTTTCTAAGATGATATGCGTGTACGGCGAAGAATCGAGGGCTAGGGCGAAGAGAATTGCGGCGTCGATAGTCGCAGAAAGAAGGACTAAAGTAATTAGGACGACCATAGACCTCGCTAAGAGCGTACACAGAGCGGTTGGCGATATGGCGTTACGTAAAAAACACTCGCGTATTGACCCTGCTACCAAGACGTTTCAGGCGATTCGCATATATGTGAACGACGAACTTAGCGAGATCTACGCGGCATTACAGAATATTCCATATCTGCTAAACGATAATGCGAGGCTAGCGACAATAGCGTTCCACGCTCTCGAAGATAGAATCGTAAAGAATTGGGCGGCTTCGGTTGGCGGGCGCTTTGATGCGGTATGCAGGAATGTGATTAAACCAACGTACGAAGAAATTCGAAGAAATCCGAGAGCGAGATCTGCGAGGATGCGCGGGTATGTGTGTTGCGGCGCATACGCGGGAGAATCAGTGTGAATAAGTCGCTTTTAATTTCGTTATCTCTCCTTACGGCAGCCGGGATGGGCGTGCTTAGGTTGAAATACGAGGTAGCGCTTTTAAAGAAGGAACTGCAAGCCACGGAGCAGGATATAAAAAAATATGGCGACGATTTCAGGATATATTTGGCGGAATGGGGATGCCTAAATAATCCAGAGCGTCTCAAGACATTGTGCGACAAGCACTTAAGCGATATGAAGCCTATGGAAAAGGATCAAATGATAAGCTATAAAAAACTTACCGAGAGCGAGGCGCGCGTAAATACGGACTATAGAGACGCGTTCAAGAAGTTCTTGAATGAGTCGCTTGAGCAGTAGGCTGCGTGGGAGGGGATAATTCTGAGTATGTTGTTTCGCAAAATTTTCTCTGCTTTATTTAACGGATTTGCCATGTGGCAAACCTCGAAGGGTCATGCCGAGACAATAGCGAAATTAAGAATGAGGATAGCGTTTTCCGGAGTGTGCGGAGTTATCGTTTTTAGCTGCATTTCATACAGACTAGTTGATGTAATGATAGTCCGCCGTTACATCTCTTCAGACGGTCCCTGTCGCCGAGTGGATGACACTGAGAGAAAGGCTGACATAGTTGATAGGAACGGAGAGCTACTTGCAACCAGCATAGTGACCGCCTCGTGCTTTGCTGATCCGTCTGCCATGATAGACGCTGACGAGGCTGTAGAAAAACTATCAAAAATTCATGGCATGCCGGACTCAAACAAATTGAAGATGAGAATGTCTGACAGGACCAAACGCTTTGTGTGGCTACTTAGACACGTCTCGCCGCAACTTCAAGAACAGATAATGGATCTCGGTATTCCGGGAATTCATTTTCAAAAGGATTATAAGAGGATATACATCCACGGGAACCTATTTTCACACGTGGTCGGATGCAGCGATATCGACGGCGTCGGAGTATGCGGGCTTGAGAAGAGTTTTTCGAAAGAACTTACCGCATTTGGAACTGAAAACAAGAGCCTGGTTACAACTCTCGATATTAGACTACAAGCGATAGCGCATGAGGAACTGAGAAACGCCGTTAGCAAATTCAAGGCGGCTGGCGGCAATGTAGTCTTGATGAGCAACACAGGCGAAATCCTGGCTATGGTATCTCTTCCTGATTTTGACTCTAACGACTTGAGGAGTTGCTCCATCAATGATATGTTCAATAGAAATACGCTTGGAGCGTACGAGCCTGGGTCGGTCCTGAAAATAGTGAATGTGGCAATAGCCCTAGATTCAGGGTCTGCGATGTTGAGCTCCGTGTATGATGCAACTCATTCGTTGAAAATAGGAAAGTTCTCGGTAACCGATTTCAGAGGTAAAAAAAGGCCTCTCACGCTGGCGGAAGCGTTCGTTTATTCTTCGAATATAGCGGCGGCAAAGATAGAACAGGGATTCGGGGCGAGGATTCAAAGAGCGTATATGGAACTGTTGGGATTGCTCGATAAAGCAAGCCTAGAAATTCCGGAGGTCGGGAGTCCGATTATTCCCAAAATATGGAATGAAACGGCAGCCATGACAATCTCATATGGCTACGGACTCGCCATTACTCCGCTTACCCTCATCTCTGCTGTAACATCGATACTGAATGACGGTATGAGGGTTACTCCAACTTTGATATACGGAAAGCGAAAGAGATCTGTCGACGGCGATCGTGTCGTATCGTCGGAAACTTCGAGAGCGTTAAGAGATTTAATGAGGTTGGTTGTGCGGTATGGAACCGGGAAAAAAGCGTCCGTAGACGGAGTGGAAATTATAGGGAAGACCGGAACGGCCTACCAAACGCAAGGTAGAGGATATGGCGCAGATTGTAACAGAAAACGAATAACGACATTTATCGGCGGATTCCCGAAAGACGTTCCTCAGTATATGCTGCTTGTTTCACTCGATAACCCAAAGGCAACTGATGAGACCAATGGCTTTGCAACGGCTGGACACAATGTTGCTCCGACCGCCAAAAATATCTTCAAGAGAATAGTTCCGCTGCTGTATAGCGCCGACCATGAACCAGACGACTCGGACCTAAAAAGTTTGAAGTACGTTAAGCTAGGGTAGTTGCGCATAGCTGATACGTGCGGCGGTATCGATCATT
>JAIRYU010000040.1 GCA_031267545.1 Holosporales bacterium
GTATCGATAGTTTCGCCTAAGATACAAACGACGCGCAGGGTTATCCGCGGGATAGCGGTCATTGGCGAGGCTCAGGTCATTTTTCTAGACACTCCTGGATTTTGTTCGCCATCGTCTCCGTTGGAAAAGGCGCTCCTTGCAAACTTCAGGAAATCGTATAAGGATGCAGATTTGGTTCTTCTGGTAATAGATGCGACAGTGCGTTCTCATCGGAAAAGCGTCAGATTTATAGAACATGCCGAGACGGCTAACGCTCCGGTAGTCGTAGTAATCAATAAAATCGATGCTGTAAAAAAGGAAAGCTTGCTAAAAATTGCAGATATTATATCACAATATAAACATATTCAGAATGTGTTTATGATCTCGGCATTGACGAACGACGGAACAGATAGTCTCAAAGGATTCCTGGAAATGTCGGCAATAGACGGGCCGTGGTTATACGAGGATACGCAGATTACAGATTCTACCATGTCATTTCGTTTAGCCGAGATTACAAGGGAAAAAATATTTACGAAACTCAAGAAAGAGCTGCCATACAGTACGTATGTCGAAACGGAGCTATTTCATGAGTCGGAAAAAAAAGCGACCGTATATCAATCAATCGTAATCATGAAGGATTCGCAAAAAGGGATAGCGCTTGGACATGGCGGCTCAATGATAAGATCCATTAAAAATGACGCCATTGCAGATATGATCGCCTTGTTAAATAAGAAAGTAACGTTAAAACTGTTCGTTAAAGTTCGTGAAAAATGGACAGAGAAAAAAGAACATTTACATAATGCGGGAATTATTTAATATAGATATAACGGATATCGACGGGACAATTATAATTCTATCCGCGGGAATCTTAACCTTTGCCACGCTCTCTGTCGTATCAAAAACTCAGAGATCGTCAATTATACATTTTTTGTGCGCGAGTCTTTTTTTGTTAAATTTCATTATGATCCATGGAAATGTAATCATTGGAATCGCGGCGGCTTTGGGATACTTATCAATGTGTCCAGTCTTATTGTTGATTGCAAAGTCCGCGTCGTCAGATCATAGGCCGTTTAACAAAACACGGACTCTGACATTCCTGTCTGCGCCGCTTATCGCGCTAGCGCTAACCTGCGGCGGGCGCGTAGCGCCACAATCGATCAAGGACGTAGCAAACCAATGCGCAAAAACTGTAGGCGGGGTAACTCTCTTGATAACCATATTATTTACCGTTGCGTTCGCCGGTATATCGTTTCTGGTTATGCGGAGAAATTCTGTAGGATTGTCGATAACTAAAACGAGAAATTAAGCCCTAGCATCCTCTTTACCATAACCGTTAATTACATATGTCCTGATTTTTCGTGGCGCATGAGTTTTTCGCGCTATAATGAGACGCGTGGGGTTGTATGTCATGATTTATTCGGTACCATGAACTTTTTAAAATTAATAAAAACAGCAGGAATGGCCATTGTCTTGATCGCAGTATGGGAGTGCGCGCGAGATAGGATAGCGGCTCCGATTATAAACCGCGCAGACTCTACTAACGGCAGCGTAACGGACGCGTATGCGAAGAGCGCTCAGACGCATGATCATGATAAGGTTGACGATAGTAAAGATAAGGATCATAAGGGAGCGCCGAAAGAAGACAAATCCAAAATAGAGAAGACAGAGGAGGCGACCGCCGGGAAAAAGGAGGAGAGCAAAACAGGCGACGCCGACGATAAAAACCCTATAGCCATAAGCTTCGAGAAAGGCTTCGAGGATATTGCGAAAGGAGCTATGAACTCAGTTGTGAACGTAGCTACCATGCAGATCATAGAAGAACACGGGAGGTCGGCGTTTCCCGATATGTTTGGGGGCGACAGCCCGTTCGACGATCTGTTCAGGGAGTTTTTCGATTTTCCGAGACGAAGGCCGCCGCCTAGAAAGGCGCACGCTCTGGGGTCTGGCTTTGTAATTTTTGTCAACAAGAAAAAGGCATACATTGTCACTAACAGTCACGTCGTGCGCAATGCAAATAAAGTGCGAGTGATACTATCAGACAAGAAAGAGCTGGACGCTGAAATGTACGCCGCCGATCACAGAACTGATATAGCTATCTTGGAAGTAAATTTGGAGGGACTTGATCCGAGCTCCGTCAAGATGACGGCAATTAATTGGGGAGACTCCGAGGAACTAAACGAAGGCAACTACGTAGTTGCCATCGGTAACCCATTTGGACTTGGCAGCACTGTGACACACGGAATTGTGTCGGCAAAAGGACGCAATGTGGCGCTTGGAGGAGATTCGTCCACATTAGTCGAAGAATTTATACAGCATAGCGCCCCGATCAACATGGGAAACTCCGGAGGATGTCTACTGAACACAAAAGGCGAAGTTGTCGGAATAAACACGGCAATATATTCTCCCAACGGAGGCAGCGTAGGACTTGGATTCGCAATCCCGTCTAAGATGGCGAGACCGATAGTAGAGCAGCTAATAGCTCGTAAGAAGATAACCAGAGGATGGCTCGGAGTGGAGGTACATCCAGTGAACACGAGGCAAGCGGAGAGCGTCGGGCTAATTAAGAAGGGGGGGCTGGATCCGTCCCGAATTTTTGGAGCCTTCGTATCTAAGGTAGTACCACAGAGTCCGGCGGAAAAAGCAGGGGTTATGGAGGGCGATATCGTAATACAAGTTAACGGGATGCAGGTGTCTGAACGCGCGCCGCTTCATGCGTTAGTCGGAAACGCGGAGGTAGGTAAGCAGATTGATATGCTAGTGTGGCGCAATCAGGGAGGCAAATGGGAAGCTAATCATATAGCCGTCAAGATCGGTAACTTCGAAGAGGCTATTGACAACGGCGTTGTTGAGCAGCCAGGCGGTAATCAGAGAAGCGAACGCGCAAAGAACGAAGAGGCGCATATTCCAGAGCTCCGATGCTGGGTAATTCCAATGCCTAAGAGCAGGGCGAAGGACTGTCCGGCCGGAGCAAGGGTTATTATAACCAGAATCAAGGAAGACTCGGCTTCGTTTGGCGAACCGCCGCTACTGCCTGGAGATTCAATAATGAACCTTGGCGGAGTAAAGATTACTACGCCGCAGCAACTTAAGCAGGTAGCGAGCAAGCTAAAGAAAGATAAGGGTAACAGCGACGAGCCTGTATCGGTTGTTCTTTACAGAGATAAATCTACGAGAATGGTCGCGGTAAACTTGGCAAGCGGCGTAGGAAACGACGACAAATCTGGAGACGATGACTAATAACAGGAGTTGCCGCGGCGTAGTACGACCACGCCCGCTGGCGGTAATTGCCGCTGGCGGGACAGGCGGCCATGTGTTTCCCGCCGTCTGCCTGGCTAATTCTTTTTCTGACGACGGAGTTAATGTCATTTTCTTTACTGACGCGCGGGGGGCGAGGTATACGACTGGGCTTTCTTGTCATATAGTAAGGCAAAATATCGCGACAACGCCCAGGTGGGCTATGTATATATCGCTAATATTCAACGCGTTAGCGAGAATATGGACCCTTCGTAGATTGAAACCCGATGTCGTTGTCGGATTCGGCGGATACCCGTCTGTTCCATGCGCGCTAGCGGCGCAAGCCCTAAGAATCAAAACGATCATCCATGAGCAGAACGCTGTAATCGGTTTGGCTAACAAATTGCTGTCCAAAATGGCAACAAAAATTCTAACGTCATTTCCTCAGACGATCGGGATACGCGATTCTCCAAAGGTTATACGCGTAGGTAATCCAACGAGATTTGAAAATCGATACGGCGCGGTTGGCAAACCTAGCAACAGGGTATTCACGATCTTGATATTCGGAGGAAGTCAGGGATCAATGGTATTTGCCAAAGTTATTCCACCAGTCGTGCGCGAGCTCGCAAAATCATTTCCAATCAAGGTATTCCACCAATGTCAGGTTGAAGCCATAGAAGACTTGAGGCAGACGTATTCAACGCATGGAATTAGCCACTTGGTCAGCGGTTTCTTTGATAACATCGGCGAGCTCTACGAGGAGGCCGATCTTGTAATCTCTAGGGCCGGCGCGTCTAGCGTATCTGAAATCATTGGATTTCAAAAACCGTCGATACTTATCCCATTCAAAAATTCGATCAATGGCGATCAGAAGGCAAATGCGGAATTCCTACAAACGCGCAACGCAGCGTTCGTAATTGATGAAACAGACGAATTGGGAGCAAAGCTAAAAACGCTTATTGAGAGCGTTGCGAGTGATAAGTCAAAATTAACATCGATCGCGGACGCGCTACGCTCCTTGAGGCTTGCAGACTGTACCCTCAATATGAAACGCATTGTAACAAAAGAAGCGCTAGGATTTTGACGAATGGTATTCTACCGCCTCCCTAACATGCGCGCGGCGACGTAACGTACGTGAGATCTCCGATTCTATCGCGCACTACATGCGCGAACTTGCGCAGAAGGCGCGCGTTGGCAAGTCTGACTTTCGGATCAGGATCATTTATCAGAACCTTATCGCATACCTCTAAAATGAAACCAGCCGCCTGCGCTACGCTGCGGAAATCTTCATCGTCCGCGACGTTGGGCTCATCCTCTTTGACGACGCGCTTTGACGAGCTATTATTAGCGGCTAGGCAAGCGGCATACAGAGCTTGCACGGCGTCATTCGCTACGATCATACTGGTATCGCGAAACTGAACGTCCGTACCCTCGCTAAGATTAACGCGCGTATCTCCGATGATTCCAATCGCCCTCTTGTACGCCGTCCTCACAACGTCAAATCCATCGAGAGTAGTTAGATAATGCGTTTTCCTGGATTTATTAATGGCCGCCGGGTAATCTAGGTTAGATACGTCGCCAAACGAATTAATTACCGCATCCACAACGCATGAACTTACTTCTAGGCCATCAATTACAAATGTCCTAAACCGGTCTGTTAAAAACTCTTTAACTACTTCTCCGGTATTAGCGTCCAACGGAACTCCCTGATCCAGATAAGCGGTTATGAGGGTATCGATATACCACGACAAAGTCTCTGAATCAAGGATATTCCCATCGCTTTCGCACAGGAGCTTCACGATACCAATGGCAGTCCGCCTTAAAGCAAACGGATCCTTTGATCCAGTCGGTTTAATCCCAACTCCTAGCAACCCAACCAAGCTATCGATCTTATCGAAAAACGAAATTCTGGCTCCAAGAAGAGAGCTCGGGATCGTATCGGTTGCGTTTACCGGTTTGTAATGCTCTTTTATTGCGATGCGCAATTCATGACTCTCATCCTGAACTCCCGCATAAATTCCACCGATTGTTCCCTGAAGTTCCGGAAACTCTCCTACCATTTGAGTAAGGAGATCCGCCTTACACAACGCCGTGGCCCTATGCTCGTCCTTTGTGCTGGCTATGGACATCATTCTATCAATCTTCTGCGCCATAGATCCCAACTTCTCGTGAAAAACTACATTAGATAGCCTTTGAGCAAATGCCTCCAATGTAACGTCCAGATCCTCTTTGTAAAAAAAAGAGGCGTCGCTGAGCCTGGCTCGCAGGACCCTATTTAGTCCGTCAGACATTACCTCAGTAACCGGGATGTTAGTTACTACCCCATAGAATGGAGCGATTACAGAATCCGGATACGTCATCGTAAAATATTTCTGATGAATTTTCATGGATGTTGATAGTACCTCTGGAGGCAATTGCATAAATTGCTCGTTAATCACCCCAATATGAACAAACGGATACTCGACTAGCCCGGCAACTTCGTCTAACAATCCGTCGTCGTACATAACGCATAGTCCAAGATCAGCGGCTTTCTTGGTCATTTCCATGTCTATATGATCTCTCTTTTTTGCGTAGTCTATCATTACATGAGCGGCCTCCAGGCCGTTCCTGTATCCGTCAAAATCGGAAACCTCTATTATGCGCGGGGCTAAGAACCTATGCCCATACGTATAAGAACATGTCCTGAGACCAACCGATTTTATAAGCTCATCAACAGGCGAACCGTCGTAAACGCATAGAATCGATCTGATTGGTCTGATCCAAAATGAGCTCAGAGTCTTTTGGTCCTCCAGATACCATCTCATAGATTTCTGCCACGGCATGTTAGCGATGAAATCGGAGATCATATCTCCGATCAAACCACGGACTTCAGACGGATTTGTCTCGATATCAACATAGTAGTACCCATCAATTTCGATAAGGTTCTCCTTCGCTTTACCGCTCGACTTCAAAAACCCATTTATCGCCTTTGCACCAGCAGAAACGCTGGGACCTCTTTTTCGCTCGACCGCAGTCTTTGTTCTCTGTTGCAGGTTATTGACCAGAAGGGTCAATCTTCTCGGAGAAACGAAACTCTCCACACTTCCGTACGATACGTTATAGTCGTCCATTATCGTCGAAAACGTGACAATGGCATCACTCATGGCCTTCTTCTGAAGGCGCGCCGGAATCTCTTCGGAGAATATTTCAAGTAGCAATTCTTCCCGCATTACGTTCACCTACAACGATTCTACCCATGCCTGACAACAGCTCTTGGCAAGCGCTCTTACCCTTGCTATGTATCCAGCTCTTTCTGTTACTGAAATAATCCCCCTTGCGTCGAGGAGATTAAATCCGTGATTCGCTTTAATGCATTGTTCATAAGCCGGCATCACCAAATTATGAGCAAGGAGTCTGCGGCACTCAACCTCATAATCCTCGAAATGCTTAGACAAGATATCTATCGACGCCGCGTCGAAGTTGTAACATGAAAACTCACGCTCAAATCTCAATAGTACGTCGCCGTACGTCAGCTTCTGATCACCTTCCTTACCGTTCCAGTTAATATCAAAATGACTCTCTACCCCCTGCATAAATGTCGCGATACGTTCTAATCCATACGTAATTTCCACCGGGACTATGGAGCAGTTAATCCCCCCCACTTGCTGAAAGTATGTGTACTGAGTGATTTCCATTCCGTCACACCAAACCTCCCAGCCTAGACCGGCGGCCCCAAGCGACGGATTTTCCCAGTCATCCTCAACGAACCTAATGTCATGCGCTGCCATATCAAATCCGACAGCCTTCAAACTATCTAGGTACAACTCCTGCGGATTCGCCGGCGCCGGCTTTATGATAACTTGGAATTGGTAGTAGTACTGAGTTCTATTCGGATTGTCCGCATATCTCCCATCTTTCGGCCGCCTGCAGGGCTGCACGAACGCAGCGGCCCAATATTGATTATCCAGAGCTTTGAGCGTGGTAGCATAGTGCGACGTTCCGGCTCCAACCTCGGTATCATACGGTTGCAAGATGGCGCATCCATGCTCGTCCCAAAATTTCTGCAGCCTAAAAATTATGTCCTGGAACGAAATCATACCGCACACATCGGCGACGCCAACACACTGATAATTCTGCCTGATCCATATATACCATATCTTGTTGCCGGAAAAAAGACTTGAAGTAGAAGCGCGATAGGAAGCGTCATAATAGTTCCATTACAGTATCCAAAATGCAATCCTCAGAGACCGTATTATACTCCTCGCCATCTTTGAACACCTTCGCAATTCCGTTTGTAAATCCGAAAATCCCGATATCTGCTTGTCTCGCCTCGCCTATGCCGTTTACTACGCACCCCAAAACCGAGATCTTTACAGCTTTATTGATTGTGGCGCAACGCCGCTCAAGCTCCTCCGCTATCCGCATAACATCGATATTAGAACGCGCGCACGTGGGGCACGACACTGTGTTGACGCAGTTGCCAAGCAACCCCAGCGATCTCAGTATCTGCCTA
>JAIRYU010000053.1 GCA_031267545.1 Holosporales bacterium
CTTTAACTGAACGCGCTACAACTGATGTAGCGCATGGGAATCACAACGTCGACCACGCGGGGACAATGTGGCGTAGGAATCCGGATGTTCCTGGCAGCATACCTAGACACGCTCCTCCCGCATGGGAGTATCCCTGGAAAACAAGCAGCAGCGGCAGCGAGAGTGATGTAGGGAAAAAAGATGATACGATCTACATCGAGCTCGAGAGTGAGAGTGAGCGTGATACAGAGGAAGAAGACGAATCGAATTACTACGATGAAGGCGACATCACTAAAGTAGATAACTCCACAAGAGACATCCAGCCTGGCGTAGCGGGAGAGAATCCGAGTGACGACGGTTACGAGAGCGATAACGAACGTTAATCGCGGTCCTATATGTTTTTAATGTAATGGGGGTCTGTAAGTTTGCGGCTCCCGTTGCGCATTAGAATCTGATATCATCTGACCGTCATTAAGCGCCGCGTACATAAGGTAATGAACCACATTAGAAACTTCTCAATAATAGCTCATATCGATCACGGAAAATCTACGCTGGCAGATAGGATGATAGAAATCTGCGGCGGACTGGATAAAAGGGAGATGAAAACCCAGGTACTCGACTCGATGGATATCGAAAGAGAAAGGGGGATAACGATTAAGGCCCAGACTGTCCGGCTAACGTACATAGCTCTCAACGGTAAGACGTATATACTGAATCTTATAGACACGCCTGGACACGTTGACTTTGCGTATGAGGTAAGTCGTTCGCTTACCGCGTGCGAGGGATCTATCCTCGTTGTTGACGCCGCGCAAGGAGTTGAGGCTCAGACATTGGCTAATGTGTATCAGGCATTTGACTGCAATCACGAGATAATTCCGGTGTTAAACAAGGTTGACTTGCCGGCTGCAGACGTCGAGGCCGTTAAGCTACAAATAAGCGAGGTCATAGGGCTCGATACCAGCGACACAATTGCAATCTCCGCGAAAAATGGAAGTGGTGTGAGAGATGTCCTGGAGGCTATAGTACATTCCCTACCGGCCCCCAATCCAATCAACGCTGGCGGACTCTGTGCGATGCTAGTTGATAGTTGGTACGATCAGTACCTTGGCGTCGTCATACTAGCCAGGGTATTTGATGGAGAAATCTGCGCTGGAATGAGGATAAAAATGGCCGCCACAGGAGCCTCTTATACAGTCGATAATGTCGGATATTTTCTTCCGAAGAAAACGGTAACGGATAAATTGAAGGCCGGAGAAGTTGGATTTATCACGGCCAGCATTAAAGACATTTCCGATTGTAATGTGGGGGATACGATTACCGAAGAAAGGGCTCCTTGCCCAAAAATTCTACAAGGATTCAAACCATCGATTCCTGTTGTTTTTTGTGGCATATTTCCGCTTGATTCATCAGAGTTCGAGAAACTAAAGGAGAGCTTCCAGAAGTTGCACCTGAACGATTCGAGCTTTAGTTACGAGCTGGAAACATCAGCAGCTCTCGGATTTGGGTTTCGTTGCGGATTTTTGGGACTTCTTCATCTTGAAATTATCCAGGAGAGATTGGACAGAGAGTTCAATGTCGACATAATAACCACGGCTCCGAGTGTCATATACAACATCTTCCTCACGAATGGTCAGATGATAAAATTGCATAATCCAGTTGAGATGCCGGATGTCGTCAAAATTAGTAAAATTGAGGAACCGTGGATTAGGGCGACGATAATGGTCCCAGAAACGTATATAGGAAATGTCCTGGCCCTCTGCGAAGATAAACGGGGAGAACAAGTAGATATTCGCTTTACTGGAAACAGAGCAGTGCTTCAGTATTTGCTCCCGCTCAACGAGGTTGTTTTCGATTTTTATGATAGACTGAAATCGTCAACAAAGGGATATGCGTCGTTTGATTATCAACCGACAGAGTACAGAGAGGGTGATCTTGTGAGAGTGACGATACTCGTGAATGCAGAACCGGTAGATGCGCTGTCGATGGTTGTTCACAGGAGCAAGGCCGAGAAGCGCGGCAGAGCGCTTTGTTCAAAGTTAAAGGATCTAATTCCAAAGCAACTTTTTAAGATTGCGATTCAGGCGGCAATCGGCGGGAAGATCATCGCAAGAGAGACGGTGTCGGCATTACGAAAAGACGTCTTGGCTAAGTGCTATGGAGGCGATATTACGCGTAAGCGCAAACTCCTTGATAAACAGAAGGAAGGGAAGAAGAGAATGCGGCAATTTGGAGATGTGGAAATTCCACAGAAGGCATTTATAGAAGCCCTTAAGATTTCGGATGATTAGGATGGTTATAAGGATCGTAAGATCTTTACTTCTAATAGATATTATAAGCGCCCTACTCGTTGGGATTAGGAGCTGCCTTAGAAGGCCGGTTACAAGAGATATCCCTACGCCAGCGCGCGCTCCGCAAAGAATGTTAGTCGTTACATCAGAAAAATGTATCGGCTGTAGAGCCTGTGAAAATAGTTGCCCATGCGGAGCAATAAAAATAAAGGAGGCAGGTAAATACACCTGGGAGGCTGAGAAATGCGCGTTCTGTCGACTGTGCGAAAGATCATGCAAAAACGGAGCTATCGCGATATTATCCGATAGACGCCTTAATGATGGTTAACGTAAATGACTAAGCTCGTTATCTGCAACTGGAAAATGAACGGCAGTGTCCAGTTGGTAGATTCATTCATTTCTTCATTGCCTCAGTCTAATGATTCTTGTTGGAATTTAGTAATAGCCATGCCTCACGTATTTTTGTCGTACGTAAACTCCAAAAGTCCGCGCTTCAAACTTGCTGCTCAAGACTGCTCCATTTATGGCGGATTTGGCGCTCGCACAGGAGAGATATCTGCGGATATACTAGCAAGTATCGGGGTCGAATATATAATCGTTGGGCATAGCGAACGCAGAGCTCATGGCGACGACGTAGAATCAGTCTATGCCAAGATGGAAAATGCGGTACGTTGCAATATTACTCCGATTCTATGCGTATCAGACGATTATGAATCGCAGATTACAAATCGTACGGAGGAACTTTTGCGCAGACGACGCGACGCCGTCATACTGGCATACGAACCAGTTTCCGCAATAGGAACCGGCGTTACTCCCAGCATTGACGACATACGAGAGACGATAACGCGCTTGCGATCAAGATATGGCGTGAACTCGATCGCGTATGGAGGAAGCGTCACTTCCGACAACGCCCAGGACGTCATGGGAATAAATGGAATATCCGGAGCGCTCGTGGGCGGAGCAAGCCTAAAACTCCGCGAGTTGTCGGCAATCCTGAATCCGCGGGAATTCATATAACAAGAGCTCCATACGCGCAAGCATATGGAAATCGATCGCATTGTAGCGCTAGGATTGTCTTCAGTTACGTTTTGTCGGGATCTGCTGGCAACGTGGAATCTTTGGTATGTGATATCGTAATATTAACCGTGACGCTTTTGTCGTTCATAGTAGGATGGGTACGCGGAGCTACAAAGGAAATTTTGGCAATCATCTCCTGGGTGGGAGGCGTGTATCTTACCGTCACAATTTTCCCTCATGCGCGGGGATTTGTTAGGGATTATATAAAACACGGCCTTATTGCGGATTTTGTAACCGTATGCGGACTGTTTGTCGCTCTACTAACAGTATTTAGCGTAGTTAATCATTTATGCTTAAACGTTGTTAAAGAAAGCATGTTAAAGTCAGCGGACAAGGTTCTGGGAGGGATGTTTGGAATAATTCGCGGAATTGCGATTTTAGCTGTGGTTGATATCGTTCTAAGCCAGTGCTTTAACGAGACGCCGGAGTTAATTAGGAGTTCGAAATTGCGTCCTACAGTTAGCGGGATCGCGAACGTAATCCTTCTGCTTTTGCCGGATAGCGTACAATGTAAAGTAGTGGAACATATGTCGCAAATTAGGAAACAGAGCTTCCTTGATTTTATTAAGAATAATGTCATCGGCGAAATTGCAGCTGAAGCAGAAGACCATTCAATAGGAACAAACGCAATTGCCAGCTATGAGGCGCATGTAACTGACGACGCCACAAGCGATACTAACAGCGCTGAGGAGGCCGAAGTAAGCGGCGTAGGCTCTGAAGCCGGATCAGACAATAATTTGAAACAACGAGAACAGACAGCCAGAGATTTGGCTAAGCTAGAACCGAAACGTAATCCGAGTAGTAGCCCAAGTAGGAATGTTGACACAACAACCACTGGAGCCCCTCGCGAGCAAGAAATGAATGATATGAACAGGGTATTAGACTCAATTATGAATAAGTAGAAATACCTCGTCTTGGAATTCGGGATGGGATCTATGAACGGATTCCTAGCTTGCAATAATTTTGATTTTTAAGGTTTCGAAATGTGGCTGGCTTTGCATGCTGCTCTGAGCGCTGCGTCGGCTCGTTTTGAGTACAACGCGGACATTTTGGATTCAAACTTTAAAAAAATATCAACAGCGTTTCAATAACGTTGGCGCTGACATGATCAATAACAATCAAAGGAAACGCGGCCTATAGCGATCTTCTAAAAATGAATGGAACATCGGAAAAACGCCATATTATCGAGTTTTTTCTATCGCTCAAAAATTGAGCAAATACGATAAACTATGCGTATGAGGCCGATCCGAATGGCCAAAAAATTTTTTATTCACAGAGTTATCCACACCTTTGGTGAATAACGCAGAAACGTCGCGAGCGCGCCTGCTAGGCCCAAGTTAGATCGACGAATAATTGTGTGAGGCAGAAACAATTCAAAGGCAGATTATATCCATACAAGGGGGTAGACCTCCCAAGATTAGTCACTACACGTACTTTTGTACGATGCGCTTATGGCGCCAAGGCGCTCATTGCCTTGGAGGAATTGTCCTAAAGAGTATGGCTCCTAGCACGCCATATACATACGGTTTAAAAGGTGGAGTGAAAACGGTCTATTCTGGATAATTTTAAATGAGATAAAGCAGAAGAAGTTAGCGGAGCTTAGTGTGGTTTTCATAGACTCAACTACAGTGAAGCTGCATAAACATGGTTATGGATCTTAAAAAAATAAGGATCTACAAACTATCAGTAAAAATGTAGCTGGCAAAGCGCGAGGTTTGGTATTATGCATTGGACGAGATTTTGCATTCCCGATTCGAGTCAGAAGACCGGCAATATCGTACGATTTCGATGATGGCT